>JAAVYQ010000082.1 GCA_022791215.1 Bacilli bacterium
ATTTCTCGTTTCATTTCATAAGAATTCATTGTAAAATTAGTCATAGGGACACCTCCAATATTTTGTTTACTATGATTTTATTTTTATCAAATTTATTATACTAAACAAATTGGATGTTTTCCTTAATTTTAAAGTAAAAAATCAGAAAAGTTATTCACAATTCTGATTTTTTTATTTCAAGTTTTATTTTTACCTAAACTCAAAAAAAACAGTAGTTTTTCAACTATTTTAGTGCCACCTTTATTTTTTATTGGTGTTCTTTTTTGTTTCTAGTGCTAGCTTTTTTATCTCTTCTAATTCTTTTATGTATTCACTTGCTTCTTCTATTTCTAATTTATTACCAAATATTATTGTTATTTCTTCTTTTAGTTGTTTATATTTTTTATATAATTCTTCGTTGTTTTTTATCGATTCTTCAAGGTCAGTTATTCTTTCTAGTAACTTTTTATATGTTTCTTCTATATCTTTACTTTCTTTCATTTTTGTTTTTAATTCTTTTAAGGTAGCATACCATTTTTTACAACATATTTTGCCCCATATTAAAATTGATTCACATAATAAACCTGTGAGAAGTAGTGCAAATCGTTCCTTAGGACATTTTATTTCTTCTTGTGTGAAGTCTTGTTTTATTTCTATTATTTCTTGGAAGAATTCATTTGTTGGTATGTTTTCTTCTTTAAATATTGTCTCCACTTCCGTGTATGGAATTTCTATGTCAAATAATTCTTCTTTTTCTATTGTGTTATATTCTGTTAGATCATATGTCTTTTTTATAAAATATTCTTGGCCATCTTCTGCTGTTCCAGTTGGTATGTAGTCTATTCTAGTTAGTGTGTGTTCTCTCAATTCTTTTGGTTGCCATCCCTCTTCTTTTGTTGGCGTTAAGGAATCTTTTGTGTAGGTTATGGTTTCGGTTGGACATGTTCTATATGCAGTGAGCATATAACTTCCAAATGTTGACCCTCCTAAAAGACTCACAGCTAGAGATGTCGATAGTATAAAGGATGGCATTCTATTTTTTAATGATGTTTTTCTTTTTTTTAGTTTCTTTTGGCTGTTTGTAAGACTTTCTTTGTACAGTTGTAACCAAAACCTATCATCTCTCATTTTTTCTAATATGGCTTTTATTTCTTTTAATGTATCTTGACTTCTTGTTAAATAGTTTTCTTCTAATTGTTCTTTATCGGTACATGCAATTATTCCTTTTATTATCGTTTCACTCGCTAGTGTAGTAATGTTTTGTTTTTCTTTTTTTAAATATTCTTCAAAGTTTTGATACTCGTTTATGTTTAGATAACTATTTTTTCTTAGTTCGTCTATTTCACTATCTATAACTCTTTCTATCATTCCTTTGTCAAATTTATCTTCTAATATTAAGTCAAGTATACTACTGTGCATTTCTTTGTCTTTTAGTATTTCTTTTTTTATGTAGTCTAGTATTAAGCAGTATAGTACTTTTAAATCGTTTAGGTTGTTAGTAGTTATTACATGTCTTACTTCTCTTAATGAGATTATTATTGCTTTTAGTTTTTGAATTTCTTCTTCTATATCTATATTTTCTTTCTCTTTTATTTCGTTTACTTGTTTTATTATTTCTATGTATTTTAAGTAATCTTCTATTTTTGAGTTTATTTCTTCTAAATCATATATTTTTGGTGAACTTGATATTAAGTATATTAAGTTTCCTACTATTTTTTTAGTCGGTTTGATTTCTATATTTTCTAATTCTATTTTTAATTCTTTTGTTGTAAATCCATGACTTTCTAGTATTTTGATTTTTTCCCAGGTTTCTTCTATTTTCTTGTTATATTCTTCTAACTTCATAACTTTGCCTCCGATGGTTTTTTATTATATTCTTTTTTCTAGTTTGTGTAAAGAAAAACAGTGCATGGCACCATTTATTTAGTATATTATGTTATCGTTTTCATCGAATTTTATGTCTAAGAATTTTTTGGATGATAGGTAATCACATAGATGTACTATTTTTTGGTATTTTGTTGTAGGCTTTTTTAATATTTCTTTTCCAAAGTAATCTGTTGTCCATTCTCCCATGTGAGTTTCTATCATATCACATATTAAATTTATTTCTTCTTCTGTTAGTTTTGTAAGATTTTTATTATTTTTGATAAGTTGTGATGATAGAAGCGGATGATCAAACCTTGTATATTTTTCGTTGTTTCCTCTTTTTACTGTATCATGCATCATTATGGCTACATATATTAAGTCTTGTTCGTTTTTTGTGAATTCATCTCCAAATGTTGTTGTACTTAGTATTTCTTTGGCTATTCTTACTGCTGCTTTTGTGTGTCTTAATAATCCTCCTTTTCCTTGTGAAAATGATGGATGGTATTTTCCTGTTGAACTTGCTCCTTCTTCAAAGAAATAGTTTGGTATTAATTCTATTAGTGCTTTTGCACTGTTTTGTATTCTTTCTTCTTTTATGTATTCTAGTTCTACTTCAAATTTTTTTGTTTTGTTTATAGTTTCTATTTTGTAATCCATTGTTTTTTCTCCTTTATTAACATCTTTTAATTATGTCATTCATTTTTTCACTTATTTTTATCCAATCTTTTATGTAATTTATTTGCTGTTTGTCTTTTAGTGTGTTTTTTGTGTTTTCTATATTTTTTATTTGCTTTGTTAGTTCTTTTGTAAGTCCATATATGTTGGCATATATTATGTGTTTTTTGTATTCTTCTACTGTAAGCAATGTTTTGTTTTTATAGATTTGTTTTATAAATATTTTATATTTTTTCAAGTTGTTATATATTCTCGTACTTTTTTTAGTCCTCTTTTTTAAAGTTTGGATGAATGTTATATATGCAATTGTCAGTATAAATACTATTAGTGTCAGTATGTTAAACTCTTTTATGCTTATATATATTAATATTACCATAAGGCCTATTATACTGTAAAGTGAAAAGATGAGTTTTATGTTTGAATTTTCTTCGTAATATTTGTTTTTCTCACATTCTTCTTTTATTTGTTTTTTCCATAGGTTATATTTTGTTATGAATTCTTTTTTCGCTTTTTTATTGTTTTGTGTTTGTTCTATTATTATTTTTGAAGTTTTAGTGTCTTTTTTTGCACTTTCAAATATTGTGCTTATTATCTCTTTTTCGTTTTCATTTATTTCTTTTTCATTTTTTAATGTTAGTTCGTAATCTCCTGTTTCTAGTTTTCTATATGTTATGTTGTTTTTGTTTATCATGTTTAGTATGCTTGCGATAAAGGTATTTTGGGTAATTTTCTTTTTGTATATGTATTCTATGTGTGCAACATTATATTGTTTTAGTTCTTCTTCATCGTATGTTTTTTTTGAATTTATTTTTCTTTCTTTATCATGTTCTATGTATATATAAGTTATTATAATTGTAGTTATTGTTACATATATTATACTAGTTATATTTGTTATAAATTTTTCTTTCGTTAATTTTTTAGTTTTTTCTTTTGGAGTCTCTTTTGGTTTGTTTTCTATTATTAGTATTTTGTTTAATGCGTATTCTCTACTTCTTTTTAAGAAGTAATGCTCTTTGTCTATAAGATCTGTAGGAAATATTAGTCTCATGCTTATGATAGTGTTCTCTTTTATATTTTTTGCTTCTATGTAACTGCCTATAGTATTGTTGTTTTCGTCTTTTATTAGTGAAACTTCTTTGTTTATATTGCCATGAACCCATATTTTTACTTTTTCTTGTGTTTCACTAGGCAAGATTATTCTTAGTTTGTAATTTTTGTTTTCTTCTTTCTCATTTATAAAGTTGTAATAAACTTCTGCGATGTCTTCATGCATTACTACAGCATTTCCTAGTAAGTATTCTATATAAATGTATGTTGTGCCTTCTTGTGTTTTGTTATTTATTTTAATGTTTGTTCCTTCTATTGTATTTGTTTTTTTGTAGCAATTCGTCGTTCCTATGCATTCTTCACTTATGTCTATGTCTTTTTCAAATGCGTCAAAGTTTAACTCTCCTTCATATTGTAGTGCTCCTATTTTATATATTGTTAAATTCGTCACGTTGTATATGTCACTTTTTTCGTAGTCTTCTTCTTTTCCAGTAAATTTTGGTAGTGATATATCTTTATATTTTATTTGTTTTGTATAGTTATCGTAATTGCCTTCTACTTTTATTATTTCTTTTATTTTCATGTTTCCTGATCTATCAAGAGTGGCTTCTACTATGTGGTCAGTTATTACTGTTTCAGTATTATCTATGCCATGTATTTTTTGCGGGATTGTTAGTATTATTATAATTATTATTAATGCATATTTTTTCATTTTTTCTCCAAAAAAAGCCTACATTTGTAGACTTTTATTTTTGTTTTTTCTTTTTAATTTTTTGTTTTTTTATAGTATGTCGCTGCTTGAAATTTGATTATTTTTGCTACAATTTTTGATGGGAATTTTTTAATTTTTTTGTTATAATTTTCTACCGTTTCGTTATATCTTTCTCCTAAGTTTGCAATTTCATTTTGCGTTTCTTCTAACACTTTATTTAGTTTTATATAACTATTATTTGTTTTTAAACTATGGTATTTTTCTTTTAATATGTGTAGTTTTTTTAGCGATTCGTTTAGGTGTTCACTTGCATCCATTTTTTGCTCGTTTGTGACAGCCACATTCCATTTGTTTCTCGCTTCTATTATTCCTTTTAATGCGCTACTTTCGTCTTTGGCACATCTTTTTACTGTTTCAACTATGTTTGGAATTATTTCAAATCTTCTTTTTATTTGCTTTTCTATTTGTTCCCATCGTTCTTTTATTTCTCTTTGTAGTTTTTTTAAATTTTTATGTGTAATTATTATATATAGAATTAGAAGTGCTATGACTACAAGAACAGTTATTATTATTGTTCTAGTATTCACTTTATCACGTCCTTCCTATTTTAATTATACTACATATTTTTTAGTTTTGCATTATACTTCTTTGTTATTGTGTCAATGATTTTATTGAATTCTTTCATTACTTCTTCTTCTGTTAATGTTCCTGTTTCGTCCAAGAATGTTAGTGCGAATGTTAGGCTTCTTGTTTCTTCTATAATGTATTCGTCATATACTGTCACGTTGTTTAGTATTTTGCTACTGCTGTTTTTGATGTCTTTTATTATGTCTTTACTTAGTACTTCTTTGTCAAATATGAATGATACATCTTTTTTTATGCTAGGATATTTACTGATTTCTTTGTGTTTCATGTTTCCTACACCTATTTTTCTTAGTTCTGTTAGATTTATTTCACTTATGTATACATTGTCTTTGTATATGCTTGGATGTATTCTTCCTAAAAATCCTACATTTTTTCCATTAACTATTATTGATGCAGTTTGGTATGGATGCATGTTTTTGATCGTTTGTTCTATTGTGAAGTCATATCTTTTGTTGTATCCTAGATAGTCTAATATGTTTTCTATTATTCCTTTTATGTAGTAATAGTCAGCATTTATTTTATTGTTTACTCCATCTATGTATGTCCCTGTCATTAGTATTCCTAAGTGGTCGTTTTGTACGTATTCTTCGTTTTCTTTGTAGAAGACTTCCCCAGTTTCAAATATGTTTACATCTTTATTGTTTCTTGCTTTGTTGTATTCGTATATTTCCATTAGTGAAGGTATTAAACTTTTTCTTAGGTATTTTTTTTCTTCTATCATCGGTTCTAATACTTTTATTTCTTCTTTTTCTGTTGGTATTATTTTTAGTGATGTTTCACTTGTTAGTGAGTAGGTTATCGCTTCGTTTAGTCCTAGGCTTGCTAATCTTATTTTTATGTCTCTTATATATTTGTCGATGTGACCAGGTTTTGACTCTACGACTGGAAGTTTGGCTTCTACTTTGTCTACTCCATATATTCTTCCTACTTCTTCTATTAAATCTTCTTCTATCGCTATGTCTAGTCTTCTTGATGGTACTTCTACTGTAAATTCTGTTCCTGTTACTGTGCTGTTAAATCCTAGTCGACTGAATACATCTGTTATTATGTCTGTTGTTAGGTTCATTCCTAATACTGAGTTTATTTTTTCTAATGTTATTTTTATTGTTTTTTCTTCTGTTTTGTATGTTTTGTGTTCTAGTGTGTCTTCACTTATTTGTGCTTGTGCATATTTTTCTAGTAAACTTTTACTTCTTTCAAATGCTAAATATGTTCTTTTTATGTCTATTCCTTTTTCAAACCTGCTTGATGCTTCACTTCTTAGTATTCTTTTTGATGTCTTTCTTATTGATGTTCCATCAAATTGGGCAGATTCTATTAGTATGTTTTTTGTGTTTTCTGTTACTTCTGTGTCTAGTCCACCCATTACTCCTGCTAGGCCTATTGCTTCTTTTTCGTTAGTTATTATTATGTCATTTGAATTCAGTGTTCTTTCTTGACCGTCTAATGTTTGTAGTTTTTCTCCTTCTTTCGCCATTCTTACTCCAAGGTATGCTCCTACTTTGTCTGCATCATAGTAATGTAGCGGTTGTCCTGTTTCTAGCATTATGTAGTTTGATATGTCTACTACATTGTTTATTGGTCTTATTCCGCATGCTATCAGTCTATTTTTTATGAACTCAGGACTTTCAGTTATTGTTACATTGCTCGCTTTTCCTAGTAAAAATAGTTTTACTTTTTCAGTTTCTACTTTTAGTGTCATTTCTTTTGCAAAGTTATCTTTTACCGTTTTGTATTCACTTGTTGGTTCAGTTACTTTTAGTTTGTATATTGCTCCTACTTCGTATGCTAGTCCTATTGCACTTAGTAAGTCACTTCTATTGCTTGTTAGTTCAAAGTTGATTATTTCGTCGTCTAATCCTAAGTATTTTAATGCGTCTTCTCCTATTTTTGCATCTTCAGGTAATTCGTGTATGCCTTTTATGTCTTTGTCTGTTAGGAATTTTTTGTCTAATCCTAATTCTGCCATCGAACAACACATTCCATTACTTTTTGCACCTCTTATGGTACTTTCTTTTATTGTTCCACCTGGTAGTGTAGCCCCTGGTAGTGCGACTATTACTTTTATTCCTTTTCTCATGTTTGGTGCACCACATACTATTTCTAACGTTTTTGTTCCTACGTTTATTTTTGTTACGTGTAGATGATCACTTTCTGGATGCATTTCACATTCTACTACTTCTCCTATTACTAGTTTTGTAGCATTTATTAGCGCGCC
>JAAVYQ010000083.1 GCA_022791215.1 Bacilli bacterium
AAAATCGAACATAGAACTAAAAGCATTTAAACTAAAAAATTGGAAAGAAAACGCAAACTACCATGAAAGACTAAAAAAATCATACTACATCGTACAAAACGATTGGAGGGTTGCAAATTGAACACATTAGCAGAAAACGTACTATACATATATCTAATAGTATTCGCATCTATGTTAATATTTGATATAACATGTATATTCTATAGAAAAGCAAACGCTAAAAAAATGAAAAAAATAGAAAACAAAATAGAAAAAATAATAGACAAAGAAAAAGAAGAACCGACAACAAGACACGTAAAAAGACTAAAAAGAAAACTAAAAAAGACAAGTTACCTTATATCATATACAAATGTCATAGAAAGAATGCCGAAAGAAGAAAGAGAAAACTATCTAACGCAGTTAAAAAGTGTATTTTTAGAACTAACACCATACTACGAAAAAAAAGAAGTAATATTGCAAACATACTTTGTAAATTTTCTAAGAGAAAACTCTTACATATACAGTGATAACAATAACATAATAACAAAATACCTAAAAGACAGCACACTATCACCATCGATATATCTAAGAGAAAATGCACTAAATGCATTATATAATATAAGTAATATTACTTACCTAAAAGAAGTATTCTACAACATGAATTACATGAACATAAACCATAACAACAAACTAATAACAGATGGCTTGATGAAATTTACTGGTAACGAAAACGAACTATCAACCATGTTAATACAAGAATTTAGTAGTTACAACGAAAACTTCAAAATCGCGTGCATAAACTACTTTAACTACAAAAAAATCAAATGTGAAGAATCAATATACAAAATATTAAAAGACGAAAACGAACTACAAGAAGTAAGAATCGCATGTATAAGATACTTTGGAAGCATACAATACAAAAAAGCAGTACCAATATTACATGACTTACTAAACGATAAAATAGAAGAATATGGAGTTGTATCAGCAAGCGCGCTAAGAAACTACAAAAGTGTAGAAACGACAGAAGCATTAATACAAGCATTAAAAAGTCATAATTGGTACATAAGAAACAATGCAGCTGAAAGTTTAATAAAAATCACCAAAAAAGAATACATACAAAAAATAGTAGACAAAATAGATGACAAATACGCAAAAGAAGCATTGAACTATCAATTATATCTTAACGGAAAAGAGGTAACAAGATGAACATAGAAATCATAAAACTAATACTAAAATACGCCAGTTATTTCTTCGTACTATACATGATAATATACTCTACATTCCTATTTATATCAGCCCTAATAGGATCGTTAAAAATATATAAAAATAGATACAAAGACATAATGAGAAATAAAATACACCATGACTATTACGTACCAGTATCCATAATAATACCTGCATACAACGAAGAAAAAGTAATAGTATCAAGCATAAAATCATTATTTTCATTAAACTATAAACTATTTGAAATAATAGTTATAAACGATGGAAGCACTGACAACACTTTAAAAGTAATCAAAGAGGCATTTGGAATAGTTAAAGTAGATAGACCATATAAAAAACAACTAAAAACGAAAAAAGTAAAAGCAATATACGAAACAAAACACGAGAACATAAAAATAACAGTAATAGACAAAGAAAATGGTGGAAAAGCAGATTCACTAAACGTTGGAATAAACATGTCTAAATTCCCATACTTTCTATCTATGGATGCAGACTCAGCATTACAAAGTGACTCATTAGAACAAATGGTAAAACCAATACTAGAAGAAGAAAACGTAATCGCATGTGGAGGATTTGTAAGACTAAGCAATGCTGTAGTACTAGAAAATGGAAAAGTAAAAAGTTATGCTTTACCAAACAATCTATTAGTATGTATGCAAATATTAGAATATGATCGTTCATTTCTAGCATCAAGAATACTACTAGATGAATACAATGGAAATCTAATAATATCAGGAGCCTTTGGATTATTTCAAAAAGAAATAGTATTAGCATGTAATGGATATGAAGTAGGAACAGTTGGAGAAGACTTTGAACTTGTAACAAAACTACACACATTTTGCCATAAAAACAAAATAAAATACAGCATAAAATATGTACCAGAAGCGATATGTTGGACACAAGCACCAAACAAGTTAAGTGATCTAATAAAACAAAGAAAAAGATGGTATACTGGACTAGTACAATGCATGATAAAATATAAAGAAATGTTTTGTAACTATCACTATGGATTCATAAGTTTCATATCATACTTTTACTATCTACTATTTGAATTATTAGCCCCTTTCATAGAAGTAATTGGAACACTAACAACAATATTAGCCCTATCATTTGGACTATTAAACGTATCATTCATGATAATATTCTTCTTACTATACACACTATTTGGCTGTGTAATGACACTAACAACATTCTTCGCGAGAGTTCACCTAGCCAATAACAAACTAAGTTTCATCGACATATGTAAAGCATTTCTAGTATGTGCATTTGAAATAGTAGTATTAAGATTTATCCTAATGATATCGAGACTACATTCAGCAATAACATATAAGAAAAACAAACGTAGATGGGACAAATTAAACAGAACGGAACTTAAAGTATGAAAAAAATTATCACGTTAATAATACTAACCATAACAATTATAAGTACAATAATAATATACAACACAAATACTCAAGAAGAAAAAGAAGAAGAAAAAACATATGATAGAATATTATACTCATGGCATATGAGTACAATAACTAACGACAAAGAAAAATTTGAAAACATAATAAAAGACTATGACATAAACATAATATATCAAGACTTCACGAAAGAATTTCTAGAAAAAAAAAATGACACATTCATAAAAGAAATGAAAAACAAAAACATAAAAGTATACCATTTAGGAGGAGATCCATCTTGGGGGAAAAAAGAAGGATTCGAGAAAATAAAACTAGAAATAGACAGGGTAATAGAATTCAACAAAATGGCAACAAATAAAATAGTAGGAATAGTCTTAGACATAGAACCATACATAAGTGAAAAAGAAGAAATACTACAAAAAGAAGACTTTCAAATATATGTAGAAGAAATAAAAAAAGCATACACATACACAAAAGAAAACAAATTAGAAATGATACTTGCGATTCCGTATTGGTTTGAGACAATTGATAAAAAATTATTAGAAGAAGTAGTAAAAAATACAGATGAAATATCAGTAATGAACTATAAAATAACAAAAACAAGTAAAAACATACAAGAAGAAATAGAACTAGCAAAAAAATACCAAAAGAAAATAAATACAATATACGAAGTAAATTACGAAGACGAAGGCTACTTCAAAAGTAAAACATCCATTATAAGAGACTACAAAAAAATAAAAGAGAATAATAAATGTGAAAACCTAGGAATAGCATATCATCACTATGATTCAATGTAAAATATTGAACAAAAGTATTTTACATTTTTTTATGTAGTAAAAGAAATAAATTTGTCGAAAATTGTTGGCAAAAGTTTATAAAATATAATTGACAATAACAAGTCTAACGGTTAAAATGGAACTATATAATAAAGGAGAAGTAATGAAAAAGAGATTAATAATAATATTTATACTGACCTCACTAATAATATCATTAGGTTTCAGTTATGCGTACTTTAAAGCAAGAATAGTAGGAGAAGGAACACCAATATCTGCAAAAGCGAAAGAATTAAAACTAATATACACAGATAACATGAGTTTAAGCGGAACAAATATAGAACCAGGATGGAGTGATTCTAAAACCTTTAGTGTAAAAAATGAAAGTTCAGAAGTATATAACTACAACATAGTATTCAAAGAATTAGTAAACACATTTGTAACGGAAGGATTTCTACAATACAAAATAACATCAACAAACGGTTATAATATGACTGAATACAAAGACATACCAAAAAGTCAAACAAAATCAACTCAGATACTAGCAGAAAATATAGAAATACCAGTAGGAGTAACACAAGAATACAAAATAGAATTCATCTATAGAAACACAGAAGAAGACCAATCAGAAGATATGGGGCAAACATTAAGAGGAACTTTAGCAATAGAACTATATACTGCTCCAACATTAGCAAACACAATAAAAGCAGCATATCCACCACAACCAGGAAGAACAGATTTTGCAAATATAGACAACAGTACCCCAGGACTATATACAGGGATAGATGATCAAGGAACAACGTACTACTTCAGTGGAGATGGATCAACAATGAACAACTGGGTAAGTTTTGCAGGAAAGAAATGGAGAATTATAAGAATCAATGGAAATGGAAGTGTGAGATTACTTTATGCTGGAGATGGAAACGATGCAACAAGTATAGGAAGTAGTTCGTATAGTACAAATGTTAATATGAAGAATCATCCAGCATATGTAGGATGGAAATATACTGAAGGAGACAGCTTGGAAATAAATCGAGAAAATGGAATAAAAAGTGGAGCTTACGCAAAAGTAGAAGAATGGTATAACGAACTTTCAAGTACAAATAAGAGTTATATAGATACAAAAGTAATATATTGTAACGATAGAAATATAGGCAATGGGTATTCGTATGATACAAATGTAGAATTTAACTATGCAACATATGATAGATTAACTGCAAATAAAACTCCATCATTCAATTGCAGCAATTCAAGTGATAGATTCTATAATTTTGGGTTAATGACAGCAGATGAAATAGTATATGCTGGTGGAAAATTTGCGACAAATAGTCCAAAAGCGTATTATTATTTAGCTCAAGATGGAATAAGTAGTATTATTGGAAATCATTGGTGGTGGACAATGAGTCCATATGGTCTTCTAAACAATGGTTATGCATATGTGTATGGTGTAGATGGCTCTAATAAACCTGGGTTTTATAGTGGTCATGCTGTCCATAGTGAAGGAATTATAAGACCAGTAATCTCACTAAAATCAAATGTATTAGTAACTGAAGGAGATGGAAGTGGAGCATCACCATACGAAATAAGTATTTAAAACATTCAAAAATTAAAACTTTAAAGGCTTGATAAAAATCTTATACATAGTATAATTAAAAGCATGGAGGTTGTAAAAATGAAATGTACAAGAAAAGTAGTAGATTGTGGTATGTTATTATCAGCAAATAACATAAGTGAAGAAGAAAAAAAGAACAATTTAAAAAATATAATATATAATCATATAGAAGGAAACTATGCTGATTTTGATCCATCTATAGAAATAGATTTAACTATGATAGAAATAATAAAAGGTATAGAAAAAGTTCCAACGAGGGAGACAAATCACGAATATGTTAATGATATATTAAATGCAATTGTTATAGGAATGGAAATGATACAAAATAATCATATACATATTATAAGAGAAATTAGAAAAAAGAATTATCTTGAGCCAATATTTAGTTATAATGATAATGGAGACTTAATAT
>JAAVYQ010000084.1 GCA_022791215.1 Bacilli bacterium
TATACCAGTAAAAAAATTAGAAAGTATAAAAAAACGTATATCAAAAGTAAAGTAGTACATTTAAAAATACGTATTAAAATATTATAATAAATAAAAAGGCCTGTACGAAAATCAGGTCTCTTTTAGTATAAGTTTTAATTAATTTAATTCTTCTATTTTTATAAAGTTAGTTATTCTACTTTTATCAGTGATTGGTACACCACCAGTTATTATTATTTTGTCTTCTTTTTTTAAGTCGAAAAACTCTTTTGTTTTTAGACTTGCAAGTCTTACCATTTCATCTGTGTCGTTTAGAACTGGTACAATACTAGTGTAAACTCCATAATTTAAAGCTAAACTTCTAGCAACTTTTTTACTAGTGCATGTAGCCATTATAGGTGCTTTAGGTCTAAAGTTAGAAATAAATCTTGCTGTGAATCCACTTACACTGGCACAAGCAATCGCTTTTACTTCAACATATTTGTTTAGGTCTACAGCACAAGCAGCAATGCTTTCTGTACGTCCAATTTTTCCTTTGTATTCAAAGTTCTTTTCGCTATATTTTTCAGTGTCTTCTGATATTGAAGCCATATATGATACAGCCTCTACTGGATATGCTCCTATTGTAGATTCTCCACTAAGCATTATCGCATCAGTTCCATCTAGTACGGCATTAGCCACATCGGTTACTTCAGCTCTAGTTGGTCTAGGATTTTTAATCATACTTTCTAACATTTCAGTAGCTACTATTGCTATTTTTCCATGTTCTCTCGTTTTTCTAATCATTTCTTTTTGGTATACTGGTAGTAAAGCTACTGGTACTTCTTCTCCTAAATCTCCACGAGCAACCATTATTCCATCACATACTTCTAGTATTTCGTCTAAGTTCTCTACTCCAGCTTTACTTTCTATTTTGCAAATTATTTTTATATCAGATTTTTCTTCTTTTAATATTTCCTTCACTTGTAGAACTTCTTCTTTGAATGATACAAATGATATTGCTAAGTAATCACCATTATTTCTACATGCATATTTTATGTCTTCTCTATCTATTTCACTTATGTATGGTATGTCTAATTTTACTCCAGGTACAAATAGACTTTTTCTACTTTTAAGTACTCCGCCATTTATTATAGTGCACGTTACTCCGTCTTCTTCTTTAGATATTACTTCTATTTTCATTTTACCATTTTCAAGTTGTATATAATCTCCTATTTTTAAACTGTCTAATGCTTCTGGATGGTTTACGCTAAATCTTTCTTCATTACCTATTACATTCTCTTTAACTACTCTTATTGTTTTTCCTGGAATTAGGTTGATCCCTTCTTCTTTAGCTTCTCCACTTCTAAATTCAGGTCCTTTTGTATCAAATAGTAATGCGACGTTTAAGTGTTCTTCTTCATTAACTCGTTTCACTAAGTCCATTACTGTCTCTCTTTCTTCTATTGTAGCATGTGAAAAATTGACTCTGGCAACATTCATTCCAGCTAATGCCATTTTTCTAAATGTTTCATAATTATTACTTGCAGGTCCTATACTGCAAACTATTTTTGTTTTTTTCATCTTATTTCCCCTTCCTTTGTAACAAGTACACATTTTACTATATTTTTTTCTTAAAGAAAAGCATAAATTGTAAAATTTTTAATTTTTTTGTATTCTTAATCTTCTTTGTCACTTATGCTTCTCTTTTATTCTTTTTCTTGCTACTGATATTGCATCAGTTAAATATTTGTTTTCTTCTCTTGTTAATGTCATTATAACATTAGGATTTGTATAATCTTCTCCATATTTAAGTTTCATTAGTTCTATTGTTCTTGGGTTTATTCGTGATAATTCTTCTAATAATTCTTTTAATTTTATGGTTTCTTTTAATATGTTTTCAATTGGCTCATACCTTTTAGGGTTATTTGCCTGTTGGTTTTGTTTTTTTAGATAGTCTTTTACAATGTTGTACGCCTTTATTATGTTTTTGTTATGTTCTTCTCCTTTTTTGTATCTTCCAATATCCAAGACGCCCAGTAAGTTTTCGTTGTATGTTAATTTTATTTCGTTAAGTAGTGTAGGATTTAAGTGTGCGAATACTATTTTGTTGATCCTTTTTACAAAGTCTTCATATGTTTCATCTTCTCTTTTAAATTTTATGAATTTTTCATGAAATGGTTTTATTAGTTTTACTTTTTGTATGTTGTTAATTTTTTCTACTTCTCTCATTATTATTTGTTTTTTCTCTTTGGATATTGCTTGATCTTTTAATTTGCTGCTTATTAACATAGGGCCTTTTAGGTCATATGAAAATTTTTCGCTTAAGTATTTATATAATTCACATTTTTTTGATGCAATTATTAGTGTTTCTTCATCTACATCTATAATGTCTCTTATGTAAATTATTTCTCTTGTTTTGCCTAGTTTTTTTGAGTTCCTTCTTATTTTAACTATTATTGTTTCGTTTATAAATGCTTTTTCATATGTATTAACTGTATCATCATAGTTTTTAGAGAATCTTTTATACAGTAGTATTTTGTCTCTAAGTGGTAATGTTTCTATTATTAATTTTATTTTTTCTTTTGGTTCATCAAATTTTTCATAGAATTCATCGCTTAAATCATCTATTAAATTTATTTTTTCATACTCTTTTAAATCTATTTTCATTTTTGTATATCTCTCTTGTTTTACTAAAGTTATTTTCTTCATATTTTTCTATTGTTTCTAATACATCGCCCATATTACTTTCTGACATTTCACTTATTTCTTTTATACTTATGTATTTATAAAAATTTATGTATATTATTAATGCATATGCTAGGTTATATCCATATATTTCGCCAAATGCTTTGTGTAATGGACAGTCATACATATTTTTTGCGAATATTAATGCTTTAATTTTCTTCTCTCTAAAGATTATTCCTCTAACTTTATAGTAAAATTCGTATAATTGATGATTTTCTTGAACAGTAAGTGTCCTAACTTCAGCAGGCATGTTTAAGTCTTCTCCATATTTCTTTTTTGATAATGTATATATATTTTCGTTAGTTTTAAGCACATCTATAACTTCTTCTAATGTTGTGCCTTCGTCAAATAAAGTTAGTATTGGTTTATATTTTGGAATTTTATGTGGTTTTGCTTTTCGTATTTCTATTTGTAATTTTTTTATTATGATACTATATGCTGTTGTGAAAGTTTTTCTTTCTTCTGTCTCTACAGGATGTTTTAATATGATATTATTTAATTCTTCTCCATATATTTGATAAATAATCTTTTTGTATTTATCTTTAATTTCTCTTACTATATTTTTCAATCTATTTTCAAATTCTTCATATGTTTCTTCTTGTTTTTTGTATTTTACAAACATTTCAGAAAATGGCTTTATTATTTTTATTTTGGAGATTCCTTTGTTTTTCAGTATTCTTTTTTTAACTCTTTCAACATAATATTCATTAATATTACTTTTATCTTTTTGTTTGTAATCATAACAAAAACAATCTAGTTCTTTCCCAAATAATTTTTGAAAGTATTTTAATAATTTGGTCTCTTTCATTGTTCGCTTTATTTCTTTTAAGTCTTCATTTAAAAATATTTCTTCTATCGATATCAAGCACATATCTTCTTCTATTTTCTTTAGTCTTAATTTTATTTTTCTTATTATTCTTTCATTAATGATTTTTTCTTCTTTTTTTGTTAAGCTATATACTTTTTGTGTATTGTTAAAATCTTCTCCATATTTTTTTACTAGTAGTCTTCTTTCTTCTTCGGTTAAGCTTTTGACTACTTTTAACACTTTGTCTTTTGGTGCATTAAATAAAGAAAAGAAGTACTTATATGCTCCCATTACTTCCTCCTCCTAAAGTTAATCTTTTATTGGTATCTTGGCTGTTTTGTAAGTATTTTGCTATGTCTTTCTCGTTTAATATATCTTCTAAATATTTTTCTGACATTATTTTTAGAGTTTCTTCTTCACTAAATATTTCTCTTAAACTTTCATATTCTTCTGTTGTTTTAAATTTGTTTAATATATTATATAGAATATTTTTATAATAAAGTTTTTTGTTTATTTTGTCTTTAATTGAATATATTTTTTCATTATCTTTAGAATTTAATTCGTCTACTTTTCCTGCTTCTTCTAAAGTTTCTCCATATTTTGTCTTAAATAATTGGATGATTTCAGGA
>JAAVYQ010000085.1 GCA_022791215.1 Bacilli bacterium
CTCCTTATCTGGGTTTGACAAACCTACACTGTGCGTTTATTTCCTTTTTACCAACAAATTTAGTTCTAGCTTTTGTTCTATCATATATCTTCTTGCTAGTTTGTTAAATTTGTTATACTTCTATTATAAACGCACACTATTCTATTTTTTAAATTCTTCTATTATTTCATATATTTGGGTATGCGGATTTGCTTCTACAGTTTGTAATTCTTTTCCATTTTCTATTTGATATTTTTCTAACTTTTTTGCATTTTTTATAGCTAAATCTGTTTTCGGATAAATATCTGAGTAAATATTATAGTTTTTAGAATAATTATTACAATGAGTTTTTAAGATTTCCAATAATTTTTCATTTGTTAAATATTGTGAAGAATATTTATAATGTAGTAAAAACCATAATTCTATACTTGGATTAGATGTTATTATTTTTATTTTATGTTTTTTTGCTAATTCTTTTGCACTTTCTATTTGACTATTTTTAATAGGATCTGTGTCAGTATCAAATACACAAAATGCTACATCATCTACTTTTAGATTTAATCCGTAATTTTTAATGTCTGTAATTGTATTTTTCACTAAATTTACTGGATCTGTTTCGTTCCCGTGTACATATTTTATTATGTAATCTTTATTTCTATCTGAAAAATTATTAAAATAATATTTTTCTGTTTTATTTTCTCCTTCACAAGCAATTAATATTACTCTTTTTGGATTAATTATTTTACGATTTCTTCTTCTATCTATACTCATTTTTAATCATTGAAATTAGAAAAATCGTTAGTTAAAAAGGGAACTCCTCCATATCTACCTAATAAATATCCTTTTTCTATATTTTCATCCTTTCTTACTTTAAAGTCATCTAACGGATAAAGATCACTTTCTCCTGTTTCTGGATTTTTTTCTGTAAACCATATTTGATCTCGCCTAAATAAATTAAGATCTAATAAATTGGTGTCATGTGTATTGAAAATTAGTTGTGAATTATTTTTATTTATTTCTTTATCATTAAATATTTCAACAAGATATTTAACAATAAATGGGTGTAAACTTTTATCAAATTCATCTATCAATATTATTTTGCCATTATCTAAAACATCCTTTATTACTGGAATGAAAGAAAATATTGCTTTGGTTCCTAAAGATTCTTCTTCTATATCTAAAAAATATTCTTTACCATTTACTATATGCTTAGTGCTTGTTATAAACATTACTGCATCTTCTGGAATAAATGTTTTTACAATAGAATGTAATCTGTTTAAATCTTGATCTGATATTTTTTCTTCTATCATTTGATATCCTTCAATATTAAAATCTGCTTTTTTTAAAAATTTTAACGCAAATCTCTCTAATGATTTATCAATATCATTAAAGTACATATTGTATGAATAATTATTTAATTGTTCTACGCTTAATACTACTCCCATTTGATTTACTAAAAAGTCATAAACTGGTTTTGTCTTGTCATAATTCCATGTTGTAGCAGTTGAAAGAAAAAATTTATTATTAGTGTTTTTCCTTTTTATATCGTTTAATATTTTATTATCATTTATATTAAAAATATATTCATCTATATTAGTTCTTGTAAAGATTTTAACAGGTCTATTATTTGGATAATAAATTAAATATTCTTCATATATATTAATTTTGTCTGCTTTAAATCCATATACATATTTTATTTCTTTTATTAAAAATTTTATTTCAAATGAACTTGGTTTTTTTACATTTTCATCATTTAACTTAAATGGAATTATTGGTAATTTTGTATTTGGATCATGCATGTTTGAATTTATTATCATCGAACTTATTTGACTTATTATTTTAAATAAGTTTGTTTTTCCGGATGCATTTGCTCCATAGATTGCTGTTGTTTTTAAAATTCTTTCGTTATTTATTTTTATGAAATTATTTTGTAATTCTTTATCAGATGATGCTATCATTGAAAAAGTTGTTTTTTCTTTAAATGATAGGAAATTTTCTATACTAAATTCTATAAGCATAAGTGCCTCCTTAATAAATATTATATGCTTTTTTATGAAAAAAATCAACTTTTTCAATAATTATAAGTTGATTTTTGTGGTTTTTTTACATTTTTTGTACTTTGATTTTTTATTTTTTTAATTTATTTAGAATATCATCATTTAATATTTCTTCCATATAGTAATTTGATTTTTTTAGTAGTTCGTAGTTAAATCTTGTTTTTCCTATATTTTCTATTAGTGTCCTCTCTCCTGAGAATAGGTTTACTCCAAATCCTAATTGTTCGTTTTCTATTTTTGCTCCTAAACTTGCTAGTATTGTAGGATACATGTCTAATGATGAAAATTCTCTATTTTTGTTATGTTCTGTTTTTGTAGGTGTGTTTATGAATGCGTTGTATATTGTTCTTGTGTATCCTTTATGTTTTGCATAGTATCCACTTTGCATCGTTAAATGGTCGCCTATTAATACTATTGTTGTGTTTTCGTAGAAGTCTTGTTTTTTTACCCATTCTATGAATTCGTTTGTCATTTTTGATGAGCATGCATATACGTTTGACATTTGATCTTTGAATGGCTCGTCACAACTTTTATCTAGGTATCCATCTTTGAAGTGCGTATCCATAGTATACATCGTTACTGCAAATGGTTTGCCTGTTTTTGATATGTTTTCTATTTCTTTTTTTGAGTATTCAAATAGTTTAGCATCTTCATATCCCCACCAAACATAATAGTTTTCAGGTATGTAATTCAGTTTTTTGGCTGTGTTTAAGTCAAACATTTTGTAGTTTCCATGTTGTTTGTAATATTTTTTTGTTCCTCCAAATTTTATGTTCGATCCTTGTATTACTTCTAATTCGTATCCTTCTCTTTTTAAGACATCTCCTAAGGCAGTTACTTTTGGCATAAAGTTGTCAACTTTATTGTATTTGTTTTTTATTTGTGCGAGTAATGGAGTCCCTGTTGTTGAGGATACTGTTCCTGCGATCGTCCATGATGTTAGTGTTAGATTATATCCTCCTCCTAATTTTTCTGTGTTTGAAAAGTTTAGGTTTTCTTTTGCTATTTTTTCTAGTTCTGGTATTCTAGATTTTTCAAACGCTCCTCCATTTTCTTTGGACATTAATGAACTTTCCATACTTTCTAGATATATTAAGATTAGATTCCTTTTTTCTTCAGGAAATGTTATTTTTACTTTGTTTGTGTTTACATAACTTGTTTCATATATTTGACTTTTTTTCATACTCGCTTTTATATATTCGTCTACTTCTACAGTTTTTAGCAGCATTATAATACTTATTATAAGTATTATTACCGCGTATAGTATTTTGTGCCTGTTAAACCACGTTGGGTAAAGTTTTATTGTTTTGTTTTTTGTCTCGATTTTTATGTCTTTATTTTTTATGTGTGTTATAGGTATTAATAGTATTATTAATACTAGCATAAATGCTAGTAAACATGTTTTTATTCCGTCTATTATTATTTCCCAACTTGATCCA
>JAAVYQ010000086.1 GCA_022791215.1 Bacilli bacterium
ACGACAAAAATCGACAATTTGAGACAAAACTAGAGCATAAAAACTCTAGTTTATTTTATAATACATGTAATATAATAAAAAAGTAAAAATAAGGAGAAAAAAGATGAAAAAGAGAATAATGATAGTAGACGATAACAAAGCGATGGTAGAAATGTTAAAAGAATTTTTTAGTGGAAATGCGAACATTGAAGTAGTAGACACAGCATATGATGGAGAAGAAGCGTGGGAAAAAATCAAAACAAACCACAAAAACTTAGATGCAGTACTATTAGATCTAATCATGCCTAGAAAAGACGGAATCTCAGTACTAGAAGACATAAGAGAATCAAAAATAGATGTAAATGTAATAGTAGTAACAAGTTACAACGAACAAGAAACAATTAGAAACATAAGTGAATACGGAGTAAAATACTTCATACTAAAACCATTTGACTTAAAAGAATTAGAAAAAAGGATACTAAACATAACATCAGAAAAAAACAAAACTAACAAAATACTAAACCTAGCAAACAGTAACATACAAATATCAGTAACAAAAATACTTCACGAACTAGGAATACCATCACACATAAAAGGATACACATACATAAGAGATGCAATAAGCATGGTATATGACAATCCTTCATTAATAGGTGGAATAACGAAAGAACTATACCCTAGCATTGGAGAAAAATACGAAACAAGTGTAACAAGAGTAGAACGTGCAATAAGACATGCTATAGAAGTTAGTTGGAACCGAGGAGATTGGAATCTAATGGAAGAAATATTTGGACACTCTGTAGACATAGATAAAGCAAAGCCAACAAACTCAGAATTCATAGTAACAATAGCCGACAAACTAAGACTAGAAATGCTTAAAGTTCGCTAACCCTTTTCATAATAAAAATATTGTGCTAAAATAATACTAGGTGAAACAAAAATGAAAAAAGTAATATTACTAATATTAGATGGTTTTGGTTTAAGTAGTAGTGACTATGGAAACGCTGTTAAACTTGCAAAAACACCGGTTCTAGACAAACTAACTACAGTTTTTCCATGTTCCGAATTAGAAGCAAGTGGACCTGAAGTAGGACTACCAAAAGGACAAATGGGAAACAGTGAAGTTGGACACATGACAATAGGAAGTGGGAGAATAACAAATCAACCATTAACACACATAAACGAGCAAATAAAAACAAAAGCTTTTTTTAACAATGAAACCTTAATGAACCTAATGAACTATGTAAACGAAAAAGGAAGCACACTACATTTAATTGGACTATTATCAAATGGAAGTGTACACTCAAGTGCGAATCACTTCTACGCTGCTCTAGCGATGGCAAAACTATGCAAAGTAAAAAGAGTAGCATTTCATTTCATAACAGATGGAAGAGATACAAGTCCAACAAGCGGAATAACATTTGTGACAGACTTTATGGAACGAGCAAGAAAACTAAACCTAGGAGAACTAGCGACAATAAGTGGAAGATACTATGCCATGGACAGAGACAATAGATGGGAAAGAATAAAAAAAGCATATGATGCGATAGTATATGGAATGGGAAACGAATTTCCTAGATATGAACAATGCTTCAAAGAACATTACAAACGTGACATAACAGATGAATTCATAAACCCAAGTATAATAACAAAAGGAAAAGAAATAAAAGATGGAGATGCGGTATTATTTATAAACTTTAGACCAGAAAGAATGAAAGAATTAATAGATGCATTCACAACTGAAAACTTCAAAATGTTTCAAACAAAGCACTTTGAAAATTTAAGATTAGCATCAATATTTAACATACATGAAAATGTAGAATATGCATTTGACACAGAAAAACCAACAAACACATTTGGCGAATACATAGATGGACTTGACTTTACACAAGCGAGAATAGCAGAAACAGAAAAATATGCACATGTAACATATTTCTTTGATGGAATGAGAGATTTAAACAGTTCAAAAATAAATAAAATACTTATACCTAGCCCTCAAGTACCGACATATGATATGAAGCCAGAAATGAGTGTAGGAGAAGTAACGGAAGCGGTATTAAAAACGTTAGACAATGACTATGATTTCATACTAGTAAACTTCGCAAACCCTGATATGGTTGGACACACAGGAAACTTGCAAGCGACAATAGATGCTATAGAAATATGTGACTTTTGCTTAGGAAAAATATTCGAGCGAGCGAGAGAACACTTTTACGAACTAATAATAACAGCAGACCATGGAAATGCAGAAAAAATGCTAACAAAAGATGGAGATCCAGTAACGAGTCACACCACTAGTAAAGTACCATTTATAATATGCAACGAAGAATACAACCTAAAACCTGAAGGCTCTCTAAGAGACATAATACCAACTATAATAGATATGTATGAAATAAAAAAGCCAGATAAAATGACTGGAGAAAGCTTATTAATAAAGCCAGAACAATTATAATAAAATTAAGGAGAAAAAATGGAAATAATTGTAGAAGGAACAGGAACAGCAAAATTCACACCAAATGAAATAATACTTAAAATCAATTTTCATGTAAAAGGACAAAGTTATAACGAAGTACTAGAATTGGGAGTACAAAATGTCAATAATTTCATACATCAAATATTAATACCAAATGGGTTCAACATTGATGAAATGAAAACAAGAACCATGGTAATAAGAGAAGAGCAAAAATATGATAAAAACACACAAACATACATAAAAGATGGTTACTCATATAACCAAGAAGCGACAATAAAATTTGATTACAATAAAGAAAGACTTGCCAAAATAATGGAGCAAACATCAAAAATAGAAAATGCTCCAATGCTAAACATTAATTTTGGAGTAAAAAACGAAAAAGAATGTAAAAAACAAATACTTAAAATAGCATACCAAGAAGCAGAAATACGTGCCCAAGCGTTAGCCGAAGCAGCGGGGAAACTATTAAAACAATGTATTCGAGTAGACTTTAGGCCTATTAATGCGGAATATGTATCACAGTCTTACCTAGCATCAAACCAAATGTTAGAAAAAGCCAATTTTGGAGTAACATCAACCATAATAAAAACATTCACTCCAGAAGATATAGAATTAACAGAAACAGTATATTGTATATGGATAGCCGAATAAACAAAAAAGTTATGAACAATAAAAATCATAACTTTTTTAAATGTGAATAACCACAAACTTATTAACATTATTTATTGTAAAATACGTTAAAAATATAGAAAAGTCAAACAAAAATTGATATCATAAAAACAGGTGTAACAAAATGAAAGAATTTAGAAAAAATATAAAATTTGTATGGAAATACACAAAAGGAGTAAGATGGAGAATATTTTGTATATCTGCATTAAACACACTTGGAGTATTCTTAAGTATAATAAGTCCAATAATATCTGCAAAAATAATTATGTACCTAACAAGCGAAACAATCACGCAAATATTTTTAATGGCAATATGCATGTTAATAATAGGATTGATAAACAACTTACAAGGATTTATAGCACAAACATGTGCATACAAATCATATAGAGAAATATTTAATAAAATGCAAATAGAATTAGGAGAAAACATATTAAAATTAGAAAATGAAGCTATAGACCAAAATGGATCGGGAGTATTTATGGAAAGACTAACTGGAGACACAAACACATTGGCAACGATATTTAACTCAATGAACAATAACATATTTGGGATAATAAGTAAAATTGGAATATACATAGCAATTTTATACATAAATAAACTTATATTTCTAGTAATAATAATCATGGTAAGCATAAGATTTCTAATAGAAAGAAAACGAGCAAACTTACAAAACGAAAAAGACAAAGAAAAAAGAGAACAGCAAGAAAAATTATCAGGATTTGTAGGAGAATTAGTAAGAGGTGCTAGGGACATAAAAATGTTAAACAGTGAAGATAATTTTACAAAAGAACTTGAAAACAAAGCAAAAAAAGTAAACAAATTAACATACGAATATCATGACATTTCTAATAGATACCATTTTTTAAGAGGATTTGTAAGAGACACAATGGACTTAATATTAATAATACTAAACATAATATTAATCAAACAAGAAACACTAACAATTCCAACAGCAATAATAATATATAACTACTCATTTAGAGTATCAGGAATAGCAGAAATAATAGGAAACCTTATAGACCGAAGCAAAAGATTCAACCTATCATGTTCAAGAATAATTGCACTTACTACTGATAAAGAATACAAAAAAGAAAAATTTGGAAGCACTCACTTATCCCATGTAAATGGTGACTTTGAATTCAAAAACGTATACTTTTCATATGGAAAAGAAAAAGTATTAAAAGGAATAAACTTCAAAATAAAAGCAAACGAAACAGTAGCCTTTGTAGGAAAAAGTGGAGCAGGAAAAACAACAATATTTAATTTATTATGCAAAATGTACGAACCACAAAAAGGAACGATAAAAATAGATGGAACAAACATAAAAAAACTAGACAAA
>JAAVYQ010000087.1 GCA_022791215.1 Bacilli bacterium
AAATGTGGAAATGAAGTAGAAAGAGATATAAATGCAAGTTTAAATTTAATAGAAGAAGGAATGAAGTTACTAATAAAAGAAAATAAAATAATAATAGTATAGAAATATACTTTAAATAGAAATAGTACCCTAGCGACTAGGGGAAACTGGCCTGTACGTGGTGAAAGTCCAATAAAGCAGGAATCCAAACTCGTGAGAGTTAGGGGGTGAATTAATACGATAGTTTTAATTTACTTTTGTTCTATAATTATTGCAAATAAATGTTTGAATATTTTTGGCTGTTGTGTTATTATTAATTTAGAGGTAAAGTTATGGTTTATTATGATATTTTAAATAAGTTTGAAAATCATGGTTTTGAAGCATATATAGTAGGTGGTTATGTTAGAGATCATATTCTTGGTAAGCCTAGTATTGATGCTGATGTTATTACTAATGCTTTGCCTAGTGAAATATCTCTTGTTTTTGGTGATGCCGTCCTTAATATTTTTGAAAGATATGGTGCAGTTAAACTAAAAGTTGATGATAGTTTAGTTGATGTGACTACTTTTAGAAGAGAATTATCTTATGTTAATGGTAAGCCTTCCAAAGTAGAGTTTATTGGTAATGTTAAAGAGGATTTGTTAAGAAGAGATTTTACTATTAATACTTTGTGTATGAATAAAGATAATGTTGTTTTTGATTATTTGGGTATTATGAATGACTTTGATTTAGGAATTATTAAAACTATTAGAGATACAAAACAAGTTTTATTTGAAGATCCTTCTAGGATGATTAGGGCTCTTAGGTTTATGAGTGAATTGAATTTTTCTTTAGATACTGAGATTCATAATTTTATTTTGGAAAATAAAGAATTATTTTATAAGATTAGTTATGTTAAAAGAAAACAAGAGTTAGATAAATTATTTAATAGTGGTAGTTCTATGATGTTTTTTGATTATATTAAAAAGTTTGGTTTAGAAGAGTTTTTGGGCATTTTTGTGAGTGATCTTTTTGTAGATGTTAAGAGTAATATTGGTGTTTGGGCTCAGATAAATGTTTCTAATTGCTATAATTTTTCTAAGTTAGAAAGAAAACAAATAAAAATTGTTAAGATATTGTTAAGTAAAGGGTTTATTGAGAAGTATGATTTGTATGTATATGGTTTAGATATTTGTTTGATTGTTGCTGATATTTTAAGTATTGATAAAAAAAATTTATCTTTGTTGTATACTAATCTTGTAATTAAAGATATAATGGATATATGTATTAGTGCTGATGAGATATGTTCTTTATTGAATGTTAGTTCTAAATTGGCTTGGAATTATCTTAAAATTATAGAAAAGGAAATTGTTAATGGTACTTTATTTAATGATTATAATATGATAGTTGATAGAGTGAAGGAGTGGGGTGATTTAAATGTCTGATTTAAAGAATATGTTTAAACAAAAAAATTATCAAATTAATCCATTGATTTTAAAAAATTTGAAAAGTTTAAGTTTGTCTTTGGAAGAGTTTTTGTTAATTGTTTATTTTATTAATGAAGAACCTTTTTTGGATTTAGTGAAAATTAAGGACGTTTTAGGTTTTAGTGATGAGGAAATTTTAAATGTTTATAGTGATCTTTTATCTAAAGGTTTGATTGAAGTTATCGTTGAGAAAAAAGATAGTAGGGTGAGTGAGACAATTTCTTTAGAGTTGTTTTATGATAAGTTGGTGTTAAATAGGTCTAATAGTGATGATAGTAATACTGATATTTTTTCTAAATTTGAAAAAGAGTTTGCTAGGACTTTAAGTCCAATTGAGTACGAAAGAATTAATTCTTGGATCAGTAGTGGTGTTAGTGAGGATATGATCGTGAGCGCTCTTAACGAAGCTATTATTAATGGATCTCCTAATATTAGATATATTGATAGGATTATTTATGAATGGAGTAAGAATAAAAGTAATGCTGATAAAGAGGACTATAAGGAACTTTTTGATTATGATTGGTTAGGTGATAGTAATGAATAAGAGAGATTCTATTTTAAATGAAATGAATAATTTATTTCCTAATCCTAAGTGCGAACTTAATTATTCTAAGGATTATGAATTGTTGTTGGCTGTTATGCTTAGTGCTCAAACTACTGATAAGAGAGTTAATTTGGTTACTGAACCTCTTTTTAGAGAGTTTGATACTTTGGAAAAATTAAATTCTCTTAGTATTAGTGATATTGAGAAACATATTAAGTCTATAGGTATGTATAAGCAAAAAGCAAAGCATTTTAAAAGCATTGTGTCTTCGCTTATTGAGTTAGGCGGGCATGTTCCTAATGACCGAGAAATGCTACTTAAAATGAGTGGTATAGGTAGGAAAACAGTTAATGTTGTCTTGTCTAATCTGTACAATGAGCCTTGTATAGCTGTTGATACTCATGTTAATAGAGTTAGTAAGCGTCTTGGTCTTGCTGATGATAGTGATGATGTTTTGGTTGTAGAGAATAAACTTATGAAAGAATTTCCTAAGGATACTTGGAGTAAACTTCATCATCAACTAGTTCTTTTTGGTAGATATAAGTGTAAAGCTGTGAATCCTGAATGTGAATCTTGCAAGTTAAAAGAGTTTTGTAAGGATGTGCATTGTTATGACAAGAAAAAATAAAGTTATTGTTTTATCTTTAAGTATTATATCTATTTTGTTATTTTTGGTTGTAGTTCTTTATTTTTCTATTGTTTCTTTGAAGAAATATATTCCAAATGTTCTTTTTAAAAATATTAATGGTGCTATTTTTAATTCTAAGGTTTTAAAAAATGAGATAGGTGATATTGATAAGGCTGAATTTCAATTGTTTCCTGTTTTTAGTTATGAATATGATAATTATGTTCGTAAAGCAAAATTGTCTTATAAAATTACTACAAAGGATGGAAATGTTTATAATGTTTTAATTTCTACTAATCCTACTTCTTATAGTAATGTTTATTCTTATCAAATAGATGATAAGATCCTTTATGAACATGTTGATGTTTATGATAAGTTTTTAAATAATGTTGAAGTAGATGGAATTTCTTAATAAAATTTTATGGAATTTATGTTTCATAATTTTTTATTTGTCTAATTTTTGTGGTAAAGAAAAAAGAGAGTTTTTTCTCTCTTATTCAACGTAGACTTTTCTAGTTTCTTTGTAAGGTACTCCCATGTAATTTACTGTATATACTACTTCATAAGCACCTGCTTTAGTGCTATCTATTTCTTTTATGTCTACACAAGCATCTGTACAATCTCTTATTTGATATGACATATCTTTTTTGTTTATAGTGTTAGTTACGTCTACATCATCTACTAGGAATAATATTGTTTTTAATCCTAAATCTGGTATAGTGTCTCCAACTTTATATTTTGGATTTACCCAGAAGCCATCACTTGTTTCAACAGCTTTCATATCTATTTTGAATGATGTGGCTTTTCCAGTTAGTTTTTCTTGAACACCACTGCTTGCGTTTGATTTAAATATTGAATATGCTGATTTGACTACAACGGCATCATATCCAACTATGTTATTGATAGTGTAACTTGTGTCAGTAGTGTGCGCTACGAAGGTAAGGTTATCTCCTTTTTTAAGATATATATCAAATCCAAATGCCCCAATGTTGTTTTTATTGTATTCTAGTCTTTGTTGTAGGTATTTTTCTGACCATTCTCTAAAACTAGTCGTAAAGTATTTTCTTAAGTATTCTTCATTTGCAGCATCTGGTATTCCTGGACTTGTCCATGTTAATTTTGCACTATTTTTTTCTTCTACTACTTTTAAGTTTGTAGGATTACTTAGTTCTGTATATCTGTTAGATACTTCTGTAGGCTCTGTTCCAGATATGAATAAATGTGTTTCTACTAAGTCAGATGGTGTGTAAGGACTTGGAAGTTTTGCAGGTATTGTTCCAAATTCTACTTTGGATGATGTAATTCCTCTTGGTGTAGTGAATGAACTTCCTGTGTTCATTATGTTTCTTGTTAGTAATCCTTGTATTTGATTTCTATTAGTTGTTGCATTACTCATATAGTTTACATACTCAGGATCAAATTTATCATACGCATACCAAAATGTTATTGTGTATTCTGGATTGTATGTTGCTACCCATGAGTCACGTATTACGCTTGTACTTAAGCCGTATTGTCTTAACATATCGTCAGGATAACTACTTGTTCCTGTTTTTGTTGCTATTTGTGTTCCATATACTGTGGCTGTTCCTGGTGTTACATTGAATAGTATGTTAGTTATTAAGTATGCTGTCGTTTCTTTCATTACTCTTTCTCTTGTATATGTTTTTTCTGATACTTCACCACTTTCCATGAATTTTATTTTTTGTACACTGTGTGGTTCAGTGTAGTAGCCTCCATTAGCAAATGCTGAGTATGCACCTGCTAGTTCTACAGGGTTTGTTCCGTCAAATGCTCCAATTGATGCTGATTCAAATATTTTTCCGTTGTCATTTTCAGGTGTTATTCCAAGTTTTGTTGCAAAATCCCATTTTTGTTCGTTAGTTGTTGATTGGAATGCTAGTAGGGCAGCAGTGTTCATTGATTTTGATAGTGCTGTTTTTGCTGTTATTAATCCTTCATATTTTCCATTCCAGTTTCTTAGTGTAGCAGATGATCCAGTGTATTTTATTTCTTCATCAAATAATGGTGTGTATGTTGACCAATTTAAGTATTCAAATGCTGGACCGTAATCAAGTATTGGTTTTATTGTTGATCCTGGATGTTTTTTGTCCATTGTAGCATGATTCCAATTTCGATTTCCTGTTTGATTTCTTCCTGCACCTACTGCTAGTATTGCTCCGTTTGAGTTGTCAAGTACCGCTACTGCTAAGTCAATTTTATCATCTTTGAATTGGTATCCTAAATTTCCATTGTATATATTATTTATTACGTCTTGTTTTCCTGAATCAAAGTATGTGTATATTTCAAGTGATACTGTGTATGGATTTACTCCATATTTGTTTATTACTTCTTCTACAACTGTGTCAATGTATCCTTGGTATGGATTAGTGTTTGAACTTTGTGGTTTTAACATTTCTTCTATAGGCATCGCTTTTGCTGCTTCACATGTTTCTTCGTTTATGTATCCGTGTCTTTGCATTAGGTTTAAAACTTGATTTCTTCTTGCTTTTGCATTTTCTGGATTTATGTATGGATCGTATGCTGTTGGTGCTTGGAAGAGACCAGCTATTAATGCTGCTTCACTAAGGCTTAAATCTTTTGCACTTTTTCCAAAGTATGTGTGACTTGCTTGTTCAACTCCAAATGAGTTTTCTCCTAGGAATCCAGAGTTAAGGTATAGTTCTAAGATTTCTTGTTTTGTATATGCTTTTTCTATTTTAAATACTGATAGATATATGTCTGTGAATTTTCTTGTTATTCCTGCAAATCCTTCGCTAGTTGTATCTGTTAAGCCGTTTTTACTTACTTGCATCGTTAGGGTAGATGCTCCTCCGGCTCCTGATTGTCCTAGTAATTGTTGTACACTCGCTTTTAGAAATCTTGCAATGTCAACTCCGTTGTGTTGGAAGAATCTTGAATCTTCTGTTGCTACTACTGCGTCTATTAATACTTGTGGAAATTGATCATATGTTAGTTTGATTCTTTTTTCAACAATTCCATCTCCAACACTCATTCCAAGAGTGGCTAGTTCGTTTCCATTTATGTCATATATTACTGATGATTCTTTGTCGAACAACTTGTCTTCGTTAAATTCTGGTGCACTTTGTACTATGTATATTGCAAATATTATCATTAGTATTATGCATAATATTGCAAATGATGTTATTCCTATTAGTATCCAGTAACCAATTTTTCTTTTGTTTAGTTTCTTTTTCTCTTTACCATTTTTTTTGATTTGTGGTTTTTTGTTGTTATCTTTTTTCTCTTTTTTTATTTTGGCTTTTAAACCTTCTCCTTTGTTTCTAATTTTGTTAAATTTAATTTTACTTTTTGTACTTGCCATACTCATTCTCCTTAAAAATAAATTTTATCTAGGGTAGTAATATAATCAAGTCTGGGAAGATATCCCTCTTTAATAATATGTCCCTTTTTTTCTATAATTTCATATGGAATACTTTTTCTTGTATTAGTATTTATGAACTCTAGTAAATCTTCTCCTTTGTATAGAAAAAAATTGTTGTTCATAAATATTATCAAGAATGCAATTCCTCCGTGGTTTATTATGTTTCTTATGTGAGTTATTTGATGCTGTTTTATATTGTTTAGTGGAAACGATGTTGTGCTTTTACTTTCTTTTGCATCAAATTCTATATATCTAGATTTGTATACTCCGTTGTAATCAAGCGTACTAGTTTCACTGAAAACCGCTTTGTCTATTATCGTAGTTTTTCTTGATCTGTAGCAAACGTTTAATACTTTTATTGGAGTAGGTTTCTTATATATTATAGCAATATCTTTGGATAGATAATATGTGTTGCTATCATTAATTATATGTTCTAGAAACATTCCACGGTTTTTATAATTCACAAATTTATTAGGCACTTAATCATCACCTAGGTCAATTATACTATAATTATATGAAAAAATCTATTTTACAGTTGTTATTTGTTTAATTAGATGTAAACTTTTGATAGTGTAGAGTGTTTTTTGTTATGAAAATAAAAAAAATTGCCATTATTTTATGACAATTTTAATAATCAAATTTGGTGACCTGTACGGGATTTGAACCCGTGAATGCACGCGTGAAAGGCGTGTGTGTTAACCATTTCACCAACAGGCCATTTTTTAAATGGTGGGCCTGAATGGACTTGAACCATCGACCTTGCGCTTATCAGACGCACGCTCTAACCAGCTGAGCTACAAGCCCGTTTTCTTTAAGAAACCTATTTCATTTTAATATATTATATGTAATAAATCAAGTAAAATTTTACAAAAAAGTTATATTTTTTCAATTTTTATAAAAAATTTGTAAATTTATGGGATTTATTATAATGATTTTATGGAAGAATTAGAAATTCTTTTATATATAAATCTTCATCCTTAGTAATATTAAGTTTATTAATTAAAGTATCAGTTTCCTTATAACAATAATCGGCAGTTCTCTCATAAGTATGTTTATTATCCATATATTCTCCTATATTTTTCTATTACTTTTTTTCTTTCTTTATCATAACTAGATTTGCCTGTTATACAATCATAAAGTTTTTTCTTTATCTCATCAGTTAAAGGCATACCCTCTTGAGACATAGCACCATCAACTTTTCTAATCTTCTCTTGAATTTCTTTTTCACTTAATACTTTTTTATTCATTACTTTTCACTCACTTTCTAAAGTCCTTTTCTATTTAATATTATATCAATATATCATTAATTTTTCTGCTTAAAAAGACAATTCAT
>JAAVYQ010000088.1 GCA_022791215.1 Bacilli bacterium
ATTATTAAATTTTTCTAAATTCTTTTTTATATATTTGTATCTTTTATCTTTTGATTTAATATGTGTAGGAAAATAACTATCTATATTTTTAATTTTGTGAAGTCCGACTAAATGATAAAAATTGTCATTATGAAATTCTATAAAAATAACTCTTTGACCATATTCTACCTTATAGATATATTTTTTTAATTCTTCAAAAGTTTCTATTAATTGTTCTATCATCAATACTCTCCTTAAATAAAAGAGAACTTACCAATTAAGATAAGTTCTCAGTGGTAGAAGCCTAATTTTGTGTTAGGCGAAATGACCTTCAACTTTGTGTTTAACCTTTACAGGTCGCCGAAGATAGGCTGGGACTACCAACTCCCGTCAATAATATTATATGATAAATCATATAAATTATCAATTGAATTTTTTCATAAAAACGAATAAAAAAACATTAAAATGCATATAAAATAAAAATTGCATAAAAATATAGCCCAAACATTATTAAATAGTGATATAATAATAAATGAGAGTGAAGGTGATATAATATGGAAGAAGTAAAAAAATATGCATTTTATTTTCTAACAGGAATAATACTTTTTCTTATATTGTATTTAAGCATAAAAATTGCAGACAACATATTAAATGCAAATAGAATCATGTATGAAAAAGCAAGTCAATATGTAAACATGGAACTAAACAGTGATAAAACTCATACTAAAATAAAATATCCAAAATTTAATATAAAAACTTTAGATGAAGCAGTAGATGACTTAGTAGAAAAATACAAAACAAAAAACAATGTCAACATAGAATACACAGTATATGTAAGCAAAAATATAGTAAATATGTTTTTCAAAGTAATCGATAACAATATAATAAGTTACACAGACTTAAACTACAGTATAAACTCAAAAGAATTTAACACAAAAGAAATATTTGACTTCAACATATTAGGTGAAGAAGTATTAAATAAAATCAAAACAAAATACAGTACTGAAATATACAACAAAGTATTAGAAAATCAATTTAAAGACACATACATTAAAGTACAAGACGAAGGAATATATGTATATTACAGTCAAAAAATATTTAATAACTTGCCATATGAAGTATATGTCTTCTTTAAAAACGAAAACGTAGAAAAAGTGGCAGAAGTACCATATGACAAAGTAATAGCATTCACATTTGATGATGGACCAGGAAATTACACAATAGAATTAGCGCAGACATTACTAGCGAATAACAGCAAAGCAACATTTTTTGAACTTGGAAACAGGATGAAATACAATCAAGAAACGGTAAAAACATTATATGGGTACGGAATGGAAATAGGTAGCCACACATATGCTCATAAAAACTTAAACAAATTAAATGACAACGAAATAGATGAAGAAATAAACTCAGTAAATATACTATATAACGAAATAACTGGAGACAACATAAAATTATTAAGGCCACCATATGGAAATGCTGATTCAAAAGTAAAAGAAAGAGTAAATATGCCTATAATAATGTGGAATGTAGACACAGAAGACTGGCTAAGTAGAAATAGTGAACAAATTAGTAATCACATATTAGAACATGCAGAAGATGGAGACATAATACTAATGCATGACATATATGGAACTACACTAGAAGCGGTAAAAATGGCATTACCCATACTAAGAGCGCGAGGTTTTAAAATAACCACAGTAAGTGAATTAGCAGAAATAAAAGGTGTGACTTTAGAAAAAGGAGTAAGCTATAGACATTTCAAATAATATACTTTACATGATATTTCACTTTTGCTATAATCTTAAATATGAAAGAAAGAAGTAAGAAAATAAAATTTTGGTTAGTGAATATAATAACATTCACTAGAGTAATTGGCTCAATTATTATGCCCATAATATATTTTACAAAAGGGATAGAAACACTAGTATTTTTTGTTGTAACTTTATTTCTAACAGATTTTATAGATGGAAAACTATCTAGAATATGGAAAGTAGAAAGTTTCTTAGGAAGTTTATTAGATTCTGTGAGTGATAAATTATTTGCTTTTGTAATGCTAGGAATATTATCATATGAATACCCTGGACTATTAAGCGTACTAACATTAGAATTTATAATATTTGTAATAAACACGTTGGCATTTAGTGAATTCAAAAATGTACAATCAAGTAAAATCGGAAAACTAAAAACATTTATTATGGATGCTTCACTATCTATACTTTGTTTCTTCAGTGCCAAAGATCTACTTGGAGATTTTCTAGGACAAAAATTTATAAAAATAATTACCAAAATAGAATATAGTACATCATACATACTAATAGGAATAATGTTTGGGATTGGACTAGTAACAGTATGTGATTACTCTAAAAAAAGACTAAAACAAGTAACAAAATATGAGAAAATGAAATATAAACAACTAAAAAACTTCAAAGAAATATGGAAAATATTAACAACTAGAGAAACATACATAAACAACAAAAACAAAAGTTTAAAAGAACTATTATATAAAGAAAAAAGCCACAAATAAAAGTGACTCTTTTTATTTCGATAAAATCTTCAAATAAGAATTTCCAAACTCTCTATAAGTAATAATGCCATCATTATTAAGATCATCTTTCGCATCATAACCTTCTTGATCCAAAGAAAACATAACTTCATCATCCTTTACCAACGTGCTAAGTGCTCTCAAAAAAGAAAACTTATCATAATCATGTTTCAAAATAACTTTAATATAAGAATATTCCTCATCAGTAAGAATAATACTAGCATGTGATACGTTATCATTACAATCCTTATCTACACAATAACTATTTTCATTCAAAGTAAGTTTTCTAGTAAGCCTATTTATTTCCATCTTATAAAACGAAAGTGGCTCCTTAGAAGTTTTAAGTTCTACGCTAATAAACAAAATCTTATCCAAACAAATAAAACAAACTAACAAACCTATTAAAACAACAAGAAATTTTCTATTTATAAAAAACTTTTTCATAAATAAATTATACAATTTAAACTGAAATAAGTAAATTAAAAAACAACCACATTTACAAAAACACAGTTCATTATTAAAAATTTATGATTTTCCATAATTAATAGTAGTGACTTTTGTTTATTAAAATGTTAAAATAATATGTAATTTGGAGGGATTTCATGAAAACAATTGGAATTATTGGGGGTATGAGTTACGAATCATCAATTCATTATTATGAAAGAATTAACGCACAAGTAAATACACTAGTTGGTGGATTAACTTGTGCTAAAATGATTGTCTATAATGTGAATTTTGAAGATATTAGGAAATTAATGTTATCTAATGAATGGGATAAAATCGGAGTAGAACTTGCAACTATAGCAAAAACATTAGAAAATGCTGGAGCAAACTATATTGTTATAGCAACTAATACAATGCACAAATTGGCTGACTATGTTCAAAGTAAAATTAATATACCTTTAATCCATATTGCCGATTGTGTTGCAGATAAATGCAAAGAAAGTAATATCACTAATGTAGGACTTCTAGGAACAAAATATACAATGGTTGAAGATTTTTTGAAAGATAGATTAAGAACTAATGGTTTAACTGTAACTACTCCTCAAAATGAAGAAAATATTAATGAAATTGATAGAATAATATTTGAAGAGTTATGCAAAGGTATAATAAAAAATAGTTCAAGAGAGTATTATATTAATGTAATAAATAATATGATACAACAAAATAACATTAAAGGTGTAATATTAGGGTGTACAGAGATTGAAATGCTAGTAAAACAAACAAATTTAGATATTCCACTTTTTGATACAACACAATCGCACATTGATTCCATTGTTGGATATTCTTTAGAAAGAAAGTTAATAAAATAATAACTAACCATAAATGAGTTTTTCTTTTGTAAATAGTTTATATTTTTAGATTGATATAATTGCTAAAAATTATTTACTACATAATAGATTGTAAATACTATTTCTTTATTATGTTTAGTATTTGAGCGACAACACTACAAGCCTCGTTTATAAAGGTATATTCTAAAACTCATTGCTGTCATTTTGTTCATTTTGCCTTATTGGCTTTAGCAATAAAAATAGAAACACTCATCAACTTTGATATAGTGTCATCACTTTTAAAAAAGAGACATTCACTTACAATAATGAACGTTCTCTTTTTTAAGTTTATACAAGTTTCCTTAATAAATTCATATATTAAAGAAATAATTGCATTTACAAAATTATAAAACTAATTTTTTAATAGAATCACTACTAAAAACATAACTATCATCTAGCATCTCAATAGTAAGAGTAATCTTATCAACATTGCTAAATAAGCCAAACTCAACTGCTTCCAAAAGTTTAACCTTAAGTTTAGCAACCTCAGAATTTAAACCTCTAGCCCCGATATTCATTAACAAAGCGCGGTTAGTAATTTCATCAATAATATCATCATTATAATCTATAACTAAATTATAAAAAATCTCAAAAAACTTTTTCATATTTTTTAATGGACTAATTTCAGAAAAAATTAGAATATTTCTAAGTGACTCAAAATTCTTTAAAGGATTAAGTTCTAAAATTAAACTAAGTCTCCCAGCAAACTCATCTTTAACACCAAAATTAATCAAAGTAGATTGATCAACTTTAGTATTAAAATCTAAACATCTATTACCGACACCAATAAGTTTTTTATTCAAATAACTATAAATATCAGAAAAAGCACCGCCAAAGATAAAAGTAAGAAGAGAAGTATCAAAATCAATTGTCATACCTGCTGATTTAATTTGAACAGTTATACCACTTACCCAAGAAAGAAGTTCATCAACAATTCCATCTCTAATCTTTAAATTTGAATTAAAAAGTTTATCTACTTCATCAAAGAAAATTATACCTTTCTCAGCCATTTTTATATCATTATTTGCATTAACAATTAAACTATATAAAACTTCAGTTAAACTAGAATCAACATAACCAACACCACTAAAATTAGTCGCAGCAGTTTTAACAATTGGAATACCTAAATGCTTAGCAGTTTCTCTAACAATAGCAGTCTTACCAACACCAGTCGGACCAATCAATAAAACGTTATGTTTCTCAGTTTGAATTAAATCACTGTCTCCATAATTAACTAATTTATAATTAGAAAGAAGAACAGGGACTAAACTTTTAATAACCTTATCTTGTGAAACTATTTTAGACTTTACTTTTTCAATTATCCCTAACGAATTTCTACCATTAGAAGTAGATTTATTTTCTACTTTAGAAACTTGCTCATTATTGTGAATATCCATATATTCTTTATAATGATTTATAATAGAACATTGATGCTTACCACTTTCGATATCTGGCTTTGCTTTAGCGTCAAGATCTAAAAGTTCAACAAAATTTATAGAAAAATCAATTATTAAATTTTTGGCATCGTCAATATATAAACTTCTCCAATATTTATCTTGTTGAGTATAATCTTCTATTGAATTTGTAATTTCTAAATCTTTAGAATTATCTTTTTGTATTAATTTAAATTCTTTACGAAAATGTTTTGAATCTATATACATCACATAATCGGAATTTTTATTTATAGTTATACGATGTCTTAAATTTTCAAATATAAGATCGTTTAATATATCAACAAATTCGCTTTTATCTTGTGTTACAAACTCTTTTTGTATTAATTCTTGCATTTTATTACTGTGACTAGGATGAAGATTATTTTCTAATAAAATATAAAAAGTTTCCTTATCTGGATCACTATCAAATGAATCAGGATCAAAAAATCTATTTCCATAGACACCAGCTATAACTTTAAAATTATCAAGATTAGATACATTTAACCCTTTGTAGACTTTTCCTGTTAAAATGACATTATCATATAATAAAACAGTTTCCTTATATTCTAATTTATCCTCTCCCAAATTTTTATAAAAAATTGACGATAAACTCAAGGTTGCCGACAGTTAGAAATTAAAAAAAGGGGATGTTGAAAGTTAATGATTAACTTTCACATCTTCTTTTTTTGTTATTAAAATTTTTAAAAACGCTAGAAAAGTTAATTTCTAACGTAATTTGTGATACAATCAAATTGCGAAAGAAGATGTATCACATGAGTTATTTTACTATAAAAAAGACTATTTTTCTAGTCTACTCAAACGAAGTTCTTGAGGAATTTAATAAAATCGATAAATTTATGTTACTTTTAGAAAAATCTAATATTGGAAAATTTTTAGAGAAAGTATGCAGTAATAAAAATAATATTAAATATTCTCCATATAATCTTTTTGCTACTGTAATATATTGTTTTTCTAAGTTTAAAAGTTCACTTAGAGAAATAGAAAGATTATGTAAATTTGATTTGAGAGTTATGTATATAATGGAACATCAAACACTAGATTATTCTCAAATATGTATTTTTATAAACAAATATATCCTTCCCTATCAATATGAAATATTTACTATGATAACTAAAACTATTATAGATTGGTTTAATTTAGATATATCTGATCAATATTTAGACGGAACTAAAATCCAAGCCAATGCAAATAAGTATAAATTTGTTTGGAAACCAACAACTTATCATAATAAATTAGATTTAAAAATTAGAGAATTATTATTGAATATTAATATTGAAGTTACTGATAAAGAATTAATAAAAAGTTATAAATTAAACCAACTCATTAAAGAATATGTTTTAGGAGAAAATATAGATGTTAATAATATTCCATCAGGTAAAGGAAAAAGATTAACCAAAGAACAAAGGATGTATAAAAAGTTATATCAATATTTAATTAAATTACTAGAATATGAAGAAAAAGAAAGAATATGTGGAGATAATAGAAATTCATATTATAAAACTGATAAAGATGCAACAGCAATGGTATTAAAAGAAGATTATTATTCTAGATCAAGTCACGACTTTCATGCTGGATATAATATACAATTTTTAGTATCAGCAGGCTTAATAACAATGTATGGAGTATTTCAAGATAGAACTGATCATTATACATTTATCCCTATGAACGATTTATATTATAAATATTATGATGAATATCCTAAAAATGAATGTGCAGATTCAGGATACGGAATACATATAAATTATAAATATATGAGAGAACATGATATAGGTAATTATGTTAAATTTCAAAGTTGGGAAGGAGAATCAAGTGGAAAAAGACCGCAGTTATTTTATACCTTTGATGACGGAGTAATGTGTTTAAATACTTGTATAGGAGAAATAATACCTTTTAATAAATATCATCATCAAAGAAATAAAGAAGGAAAACTATACAAATTTACTGGTTGTAATGAGTGTAACTATTCATATATATGTAAGAAAAATTTAAAAAATAAAGATTTAGATTATAGGTTTTATGAAATAGTAAAAGATTATGAGTTATTAAAAGAAGAAGCAAGGAATAACTTACTTAGTCCAGAAGGAATAGAAATTAGAATAAATCGAAGTATACAGGTAGAAGGAAGTTTTGGACAAATTAAACAAAATATGCAGTATATTCGTATAAGAAGAAGAGGTCTAGAAAAAACTGGATGTGAAGTTATGTTAGTATCTCTAGGTAGAAACATACGTAAGTTTTTTACTTTATTAGAGAGTAAAGAAATTAAGAGCAAATATTGGGAAAAGTCTAAAAATTTAAAAACAGAAAAATTTCCTTTTCCTAAACAAAAAAAGAAGATGTGAAGGTTAATCATTAACTTTCAACATCCCCTTAGTGATTTCTATGACCTTTACCAGGTCTTCTATTTTTAGTTCCATTGTGTTTTGACAATACTCTAGTAAATGATTCAGATTCATTACATTCTTTTAGTTCTTCCATTAATTCTATTTGTTCTTCTATAGGTCCTTCTTCTATGATTGTTCTATTTATAGCATATAATTTTTTGGCATTTTTACTTAGTAATTCTTTATTTTGTTCATATATTTCAGTCATAGCTTGTACAGCTAAATCTGCTCTTTCAAGTTCGCTTATTCTGTCATTATTTAGTTCAATATATCGATAAGCTGCATTTGCCATTCTCCCTAAAATACGAACATCATTATTTGCGAATGAACTATTTTCAAAATGTAAACATCCTGAATGTGTTAATTCAAAGTAAGCTAACCATTCTTGATTTCTAACAAACCAGTTTGCTAACTCCGAATTCCATATAATTACACTTTCAACTCTTGGACTAAAATTTGAATTTAATATCATTTTTAAATTCCCCCTTCAATGCATTAATTGTACCATAAAAAGTTTTGTTTGTCAAATTTGTTTGATGTTAATTAGATACTCTTCATATATTTTGGAGTGAACATCAAAATATTGGAGAATTAAGTAAAAACTCGCCAACTATTTCTAGTGTGCGAGTATAAATCTAAATGGTGGTTCCTTAGGGATTCGAACCCTAGACCCACCGATTAAGAGTCGGTTGCTCTACCAACTGAGCTAAGGAACCATCACGTCTAAGATTATAACACAAAACAATTAAAATTTGCAATACTTTGTTGTAAAAAGAATTATAAAATGATAAAATACATATGTAAGTGAGGAACTAAATGAGAATAATGGGAATGGATTATGGGAGTAAAACACTAGGAATAAGCCTTAGTGACGAAACAAGAACATTAGCGACTCCTATAGAAACGATAAAATATAAAGAAAAAGAAGAACTATTTACAAAAATAGAGCAATACTTTAAAACATACGAAATAGAAAGCATAATATTAGGAAATCCACTAAATTTAGATGGCTCGCTGAGTGACAGAAGCAAAATCACATTAGAATTCAAAGAAGAATTAGAAAAAAGATACAAAATACCAGTTAAAATGGAAGACGAAAGATATACCACAGTAATAGTAAATAATATGTTAATAGAAAACAACACAAGAAGAGACAAACGAAAAAAAGTAGTAGACAAACTAGCATCTACGGTAATATTACAAGGTTATCTAGATAGGAGAAATCAAAATGAAAGAAAATGAATTAACACTAATAGAAGATGGTCAAGAAGTCAAATATCGAATACTATTTAGCATAGAAGATGTAAAAGATAAAAACTACATTGTATACACAAAAGACGAAGAAAATGAAGACGGAGAAATACTTACATATGCTGCAACATATGAAAAAAATGAAGAAAACGGAAACATAAAATTAACATCAATAAAAAATGATAAAGAATGGAAATTTATAGTTGAAGTATTAAACAGCATACAAAATGGAGTTAAAAAATAACAAACAAAAAAATATTATAAAAGAAGGGAACAATCTAAAAGATTGAAAGAAAAAAGATGGTAAAAAGAAAATTAAATATAAAAAGGGTATTTTTGGTACTTATATTACTAATATTAATTACGATTACAGCATTAGCGGGGGTATTTTTTTACGAGTTAAGTCCAGTAGACAAAAACGGTGAAAAACAAGACTACACTGTTGAAAGTGGAACATTAGTAAATGAAATATTTGCAGACTTAGAAAGCAAAGGACTAATCAAAAGTGCGTTATTCATGAAAATCTACAATAAAATATCAGGAGGGTTAGACGTCAAAGCAGGGACATACAAAATAAGTTCAAGCATGGATGCCACTGACATATACAAAATACTAGGAGGAGAAGTAATAGACAACGCAGAAACATTTACCCTAACATTCAAAGAAGGCGGAAACATAAGAGGCCTAATAAACACGCTAGAAGAAAAAACAGAAATAAAAAAAGTTGACATAGTAACAAAATTAAAAGACGAAACATACCTAGACGAATTAATAGAAGACTATTGGTTTATAACAGAAGACATAAAACAAGCAGACATAAAATATTCATTAGAAGGATACTTATTTCCTGACACATACACATTTTACACTAATGCAACAATAGAAGACATATTTAGAAAAATGCTAAATACTATGGAAGATAAACTTGAACCGTACAAAAACCAAATAGAAACATCAAAATACAGTGCACACGAAATACTAACATTAGCAAGCATAGTAGAACTTGAATCAGCGGATCCTGGAGACAGAAAAAAAATATCAAGTGTATTTAACAATAGACTAAAAGACGATTGGGGTAGTAGCATAGGAAGTTGTGTAACTACATACTATGCATTCGACATAAACATGGGAGATAGAGACTTAAGTTTAAGCGAAATCAGCGATTGCTCAGGAAAATATAACACTAGATGCGTAAGTTTTATGGGACTACCAATCGGGCCAGTAGGAAACCCAGGGATAGACTCAATAGAAGCGACGCTAAACCCAGACACTACTGACTACACGTTCTTTGTATCAGACACAACAGGAAAAACACATTTCACAAAATCGAATGCAGAACACGAAGCTAAAATAGATGAACTAGAAAGATTGGGATTATGGTATGCATATTAATAAAATAATACAAGACATGGAGATTTTTGCAAGAAAGGAAAACATTCCGATCATGCAAGAATCTTCGCTTTTATTCATAATAGAATACATAAAAAACAACAACATAAAAAATGTATTAGAAATAGGAACAGCAATAGCTTACAGCACTATAAGAATAGCAAGCAACGGAATAAAAATAACAAGCATAGAAAGAGACGAAACAAGATATAAAGAAGCGGTCAAAAATGTAGAACTTGCAAAACTCAAAAATGAAGTAACACTAATAAAAAAAGATGCATTTGAAACAAACATAGAAGAAAAATATGACTTAATAATAATAGATGCTGCCAAAGGGAAAAACAAAGATTTCATAGAAAAATTTGAAAAAAACCTAAACCCAGGAGGCACAATAATAATTGACAACATTGATTTCCATGGACTAGTAGGAAAAAGTAGTGAAATAAAATCAAGAAACTTAAGAAGTTTAGTGAGAAAAATTGAAAACTTTCTAACATATCTAGAAGAACAAACAAAATATACTGTAGAAAAGAAAAACATAGGAGATGGGCTAATAATACTAAAGGAGGAATAAAATGAATGAATACTATATGATACCAAATAGTAAAGAACTAAACAAATTTGACAGTAACATAATATTACCGCTAGAAAACTATAGTATAGGATTTGATAGGTACTTTTGTATAAGAGAAATAAAAGACATAGCAAAAACCAGAGAAGTATCAATAATAATAAATAAAATGCTACACAAAAAAGAGATAGAAGAAATAAAAGATGCGCTAAAAAAACTTACAAAAATAAAATACATTTTCATAAGTGATCTAGGGCTCATAAACTATATAAACAAAGACAAAATAGTATTATATCAAAACCACATAATAAGCAATTACGACAGCATAAATTACTACAAAGAAATAGGGATAGACAAAATAGTAGTATCAAACGAATTAACAATAGAAGAACTAAAACAAATAAAAGAAAAAACAACAAGCCAACTATTTTACTTCATAACAAACCACAACGAATTAATGTATAGCAAAAGAAAACTCATAAGTAGTTATAACTATTACAAAGGAAAAAATCATGAACAAACAAACAAAATTACTGAACACGTAAGCAAAAAAGAATTACTAATAAAAGAAGAAGGAAATTCCACTATGATATTTGACTCTAACATATTCAGTGCAAACGAAGAACTTGCCTCATTAAAAGACTTCAATTACATAATAAACTTTAGTAACATGAACGAAGAAGAGACGGAAATCATATTAAAACATTACAAAGACGAGAACCTAAAAGACCACATAAAAATCGAAAATTACTTCTTACACAACAAAATAGGATATAAGGTAGGTGAATAAAATGGTAGAAATACTAAGCCCTGCTGGAGACTTAGACCGCTTAAAATGGGCTTTAACATACGGAGCGGACGCTGTTTACATTGGAGGGTATGACTATAGTCTAAGAGCAAATGCAAACAACTTTAGCCTAACAGAAATAAAAGAAGCAGTAGACTTTGCGCACAACATGAATAAAAAAGTATATGTAACAGTAAACATCATAATGCATAATGAAGACTTAGAAAAACTAGACGAATACTTAAAAAACTTAAATGAAGCAGGAATAGATGCATACATAGTAAGTGACTTAGCAGTAATAAAAAGAATAAAAGACCTAAAACTAAAACCTGAAATACACATAAGCACACAAGAATCAACAGTAAACAAAGAAGCGGTAAAATTTTGGGAAAAATTAGGAGTAAGTAGAGTAGTATTAGGAAGAGAATGCTCAAAAGAAGACATAAAAGACATCAAAGAAAACACTAAAATTGAACTAGAAGTATTCATACATGGGGCGATGTGCACAAGTTACAGTGGAAGATGTGTACTATCCAACTATGTAACAAAAAGAGACTCTAACCGAGGAGGTTGCAGCCAAGTATGTAGATTTTCATTTGACATAGACGATAGTGAAGACTTTCAAATATGCACGAAAGACTTATGTATGATAGATTACATAGGAGAATTGATAGACATAGGAGTAGCATCGCTAAAAATAGAAGGAAGAATGAGAAGTCTTTACTACATAGCGACAGTAGTAAATGCATACAAACAAATAGTAACCAAAAAGATAGATGGAACACTTAACCAAGAAACACTAGAATATTACAAAAAAGTACTAAGAAAAGTATCTAACAGAGAAAACAGTGTACAATTTTACGATAGAGAACCAGGAGTAAACGAACAATACTATACAGGAAGACAAGAAGTATCCAATCAAGATTTCCTTGGAATAATCATAGACTATAAAGAAGGATATGCAACATTTGAACAAAGGAACAATTTTAAAGTTGGAGAGACAGTAGAAATATTTGGACCAAACAAAGAAGCAAAAAAATTTATAGTTGAAGAAATAAAAAACAAAGACGGAGAAGAAGTAAAAGTGGCAGCACATCCACAAGAGATACTAAAACTGAAAGTACCATTTGAAGTACAAAAAAACGATATAATAAGAATACCAATAAGTTGACAAAAAAGACTTTTTTTGGTATCATTAGTTACTAGTAAAAAGGAGACAAAGATTCAAAATGAAACAAAAAGATTTTTTTCTAACAAGTGAAGGTTTTATAGAACTTGAGCAAGAATTAAATTACTTAAAAACTGAAAAGAGAGACGAAGTATTACGTACTTTAAAAGAAGCACGTTCATTAGGAGACTTAAGTGAAAATGCAGAATATGACACAGCAAGAGATGAACAAAGCAAATTAGAGTCTCGTATAAAAGAAGTAGAATACATCCTAGAACATGCGACAATAATAGACGAAGATGCGCAAACTGATGGGACAGTATATATAGGATGCACAGTAAAATTACAATATGATGGAGAAGACGAAACAGAAGAATACAAAATAGTAGGAAGCCAAGAAGCGGATCCATTTAATAATAAAATATCTAATGAATCACCAATCGCAGCTGCAATATTAAACAAAAAAATAGGAGAAACAGTAGAAGTAAGCAGTCCTGATGGAGTATATAAAGTAAAAATCATTAGTGTTGCATAACAATAAGTTATGCGCTTTTATGTACATATCAAAGATATGATGCATAGTATAGGAGGAGAAAAAATGAAAGAAATAGCAGTAGAAATCAAAGGAAAAGAGTGGACAGAAATATTAGACCACGTGTTTGAACATAAGAAAAAAGAAATAAAAGTAGATGGATTTAGAAAAGGAAACGTACCAAAAGAAATATACATCAAAAAGTTTGGAATAGAAAGTTTATACATGGATGCAAT
>JAAVYQ010000089.1 GCA_022791215.1 Bacilli bacterium
ACTTTCGTTCTATTATTTTTGCGTCTTCATTGACGATAGTTTCATTTTGTCTAGTTTTTAGAATTTATTTTCAACCTTAACCACTTATCTCATCGTTTTGACTTACTATGTTTACGTATTCTACATTTTTTAGTTCGTATAGCGCTTCTATTATGTTCTTCTCGTTTGTTAGTGTTTTTGTGTAGTATTTTTTAGGAAGTTCGTATATGAATTCTATTGTTTTGTCAGTTGTGTTTTTGACTCTTAAATTTGCTTTTTGTGAGAAGTAGTCAAATATTATTCCTTCTACTTTTCTTTCGTTGTTTAGGTTTGTTTTTATTATTAGTAATATTCTGTTGTCATTTTTGATGCGTCCAAATATTAGCATAAATATAAATACTGCTGCTGTTCCACATCCTGCGACTATGTAGTCTCCTACTCCACAACATATTCCAACTATTATTGTCCAAAATATGTATGCTGTGTCTCTTGAGTCTTTTATCGCTGTTCTGAAACGTACTATTGATAGTGCTCCGACCATTCCTAGCGATAATGCTATGTTGTTTCCTATTACTGTCATTACCATCGTACTTAGTATTGTTAGCATTACTAATGATACATTGAATTTTTTGCTGTATATTGTTCCTTCGTGTGATATGTAATATGATATGTAGATTGCTAATCCTAGTATTGTTGCGACTATTAGGTGCGCTACTATTTGTTCAAGTGTTAAGGTACTTGATGAAACCTCTATTAAATCTATTATTTTATCTTTCATTTTTTCAACTTCTTTCTTTATAATATTATTTTATGTGTCGTGTTCCTTGATAAGTAGTATTTGCTTACTGATGTGCTTATGCATGATATGTTTTTTACTATGTCTTTTATGTAACTTAATAGGAATCCATTGTATTTGATTTCTAATACTATATTCGCTTTGTCTAGTATTGGATTTAATTGTAGTTTGGGATCGTATATGTCAAATGAATTTTCTGTTGATGTTATGTCGTGGTCAAATGTTAATCTTATGTTGTTTTCTTTTACTATGTATGCATCTCTTTTGTATTCTATTATTACTTTAGGTCTATAAAGGTTTATGTTCATATACGTGTATAATTCGAGCGCAAATGGATTGTCGTATTTTGTGAGTGGACTGTAGTTTCCTTTGCTTATTTCTATTGCATCTTCTTTGCTGATTTTTAGTGATCTTTTTATTTGGTATTCTCCTTGTTTTTGTTTCATTTCTAAGTATGCAAAGTCATCTTTTATGTCGTATATTCTTAGTCGTATTTTTCTTCTTATTTCTTCACCATTCTCTTTTTCACAAAAGTCTCTATCGTCTAATGTGTCAAAGTACAACGATCGAACTGTGTATCCGTTGTTACCATTATGTATGTCTTTTTTTAATATTTGCTCTATATTGTGCTTTTGTTTTTTGTATTCTATTGTTTCTAAAAGATATTTTATTTCTCTTCTTTTGACAATGTTCAATTGTTCTACACCTCCTAACTATAAATTATATTAAAAATGTCTGGTTTAAATTAAACTTATTATTAATCAGGCATATTTGTAGCAAGCTTGTATCTAATATATTGCTTTCGGAGTTAATTATAGCACAAAATTTGACAATTATATACATAAAGTGAAAAAATTGTGAAATTTGCAATACAAAAATTTTTGTTTCTTGTTATAATATTTTTGTAAGTTAAAGGTTAAAACGTGTGTCTTCATACGATTTAATAAATATTTGAAGTAAAGGAGGTCTAAATTATGTGGAAAAAAACTTTAGTTGTTCTTTTAATTAGCACACTTCTTCTTACTGGTTGTGGAAAAGAGAAAGAAACTAGTGATAATAAAACTTCTAACGATGTTAAGGAAAATACTGGTATGATTACTTGTACTAAAAGTGAGACTGATGAAGATAATTTGAAGACTGATTCAACTATGGTTGTTAATTACAAAAAAGGAATAGTTACTAAGATTGAAGAAACTAGTATACAAGAAGTTGATGAATCAATAATAGATTTAACTCTTCTAGTAGGTAATGGTCTTGCTGAGAAACTTAATGCTGTTGATGGAATTAATTCTAGTTTTTCTAAAGAAGGAAATAATCAAATTAAGAGCGTAATGTCTGTTGACTATGAAAAAATAGATATTGAAGAGTTAAAGTCTAGTTTAGGTGAATCGTTCGATGAAAATAATTATTATGGTTCAAAAGATTTAACTTTAGAAGATTTTAAAGCTAAAAATTTGGCTGGTTATGAATGTAAATAAGAGCTTAGGCTCTTTTTATTTTTGTATTTAAGGTATGGAAATTTGTTTTTTTCGCATTTATATTTTTCTTTACTTATTAGATAATATTTATTAATTTTAATAAGTGAGATTTTTATTTTTAACTTCTCACTTTAAACTTTTTTATAAGAATGGGAATTTTTATATTAGTCACAAAAAATATTGTCATAGTGATTAACTTAAGATATTATCATAAGTTAATCACACAAGCCCTAAACTCAAATGAAGTTTTACTTGTTATTTTTATAATTTTTGATATAATAATTTTTAAAGGAAGTGATATATTATGCCAATTAGAAATATAGTATTTGATTTAGGCGGAGTTTTGATAAATTTTGATCCTCAAAATTATTTATCATTGTTAGGTTTAACAAAAGAGGAAATTATACTGTTTAATAAAATAGTTTTTTTTAGTAAAGAGTGGGGATTATATAATACTTCTAAAATTTCTTTATTTAAGTTAAAAGAAAATTTATTAAAAATCCATCCTGACCATAGATTAAAATTATTAAAAATATTTCAAAATTTGGATTTTAAATACATTTTATTTGAAATAAAAGCTTCAGCCGATTTTTTAATATCGCTTAAAAAATTAGGCTTTAATATATTCTTGTTATCTGATTTAAGTTTAGAC
>JAAVYQ010000090.1 GCA_022791215.1 Bacilli bacterium
GTTAGCCCACGATTTTGCTCCACACTTCCTTTAGCCCCAACATCACTGTTGATGCGTTGTGCTTCCCTAACACTTCGTCGATACATACGCGTGTAACGGACTTTCACCGTCTAGTTATATACCATGCACGGCACACAAAAATAAGTTCGATTTTGAACTTATTTTTTAGTCTTCTGAATAGTTTTTGAAATAGTTTTGTACTAGTACTACTGGTGTCCCTTTATCTCCTGAACCACTAGTTAAGTCACATAATGAACCAATTAAATCTGTGTATCTTCTAGGCGTTGTTCCTTGTGTTTCTATGCTTCCTTTTAGGTCTTTGATTTTTTCTTTTATTTCATTTTTTATTGCATTATTTAGTTCTTCACCTTTTAGGTTAGCATATTTATTGTCTGATAAGTATTTTAACTTTAATTCGTTAGGACTTCCTTCTAATCCTTTTGTGTAACCAGGACTTACTACTGGATCTGCTAATTCCCATATTTTTCCTACTGGATCTTTGAATGCTCCATCTCCATATACCATTACTTCTATTGTTTTTCCTGTTTTTTCCTTAAATGTTTTTTGTATTTCTTCTACAAGAGGTTGGCAGTTTGTAGGAAATAGTTTTACTTTTTCTTCTGTTGCACGGTTGCTTCCTAAAAGCCCATATGTTTCGTTATATCCACTTCCATTTATACTTTTTGTCATTATGTCATCTAATCCTAAGACAGTTGTTGCTCCTTTGTCTTTTAATATTTTCTTTGTTTCTTTTCTAGTGTGAATGTCCGCGCAGAGAACTTCGTCTACATAGTTTAGTATTGATTCTGGATTGTTTGAGAATATAAATTCAACTTGACAGTTTTCTTTGATACATAAGTCTCTATAAAAGTCTACCATGTTTACACCAGTAAATATATGTTTCCAATCTCCAAATTTTTCTTTGTATTCTTCTTTTGTCATTATGTAGTTAGACATTGGAATGTTTAGTTCTCTTAGTCTTTCTTTGTCTAATATGTCGTTTCCAACTTCATCACTTGGATAGCTTAATTCTATTGTTAGTTTATCCATAGCACGGGCAAATGCACTTAGTAATACTGCAAATCTGTTTCTACTTAGTATTGGATTTATGATTCCTATATGTCTACTTTTGAACTTGTCTTTTATGTCTTTCGCTATGTCATCTACTGTGCAATAGTTACCACTAGATATTCCTACTACTGCTTCTGTTATTGCTACTATGTCTTTGTCTTGTAATTCAAAGTTTTCTTCGTGAGACGCGTCAATTACACTGTTAACTGTTATGTCAATTAAATTGTCTCCTTCTTTGATAACTCCTGTTCTAATCCCTCTTACTATCGTTCCTACTTTACTCATTTTACCATCTCCTTATTACATTATTATTCTATACTAATGAGAAGATTTTGTCAAATACTTATTGTAATCTTTACTATAAGTATATTATTGTTTTTTGTTTTCTTTTTGAGTCATCTTTTCTTTTATTTTATCGTTTACGTAATTTCTAAATATGGCATAGCATATTGAAGCGATCGGTAATCCTATTAGCATTCCTAATATCCCACATAGATTTCCGCCTACTGTTATAGCTAGTAGTGTCCAAAGCGGTGATAGTCCAACCGATGATCCTACTACTCTAGGATATATAAAGTTTCCTTCTATTTGTTGTACTATTTGGAATATTACTATGAACAGTAATGCTTCTATTGGACTTGTTATTCCTATTAATACTACTCCAACTGCCATGGCTATTAGTGCTCCAAATATAGGTATTAGCGCGGTTATACATGTTAGTACTGATATTAGTAAAGCATATGGAAATCTAAATAGTGACAATACTACAAATAGTATCGCTCCTAAGATTACTGCGTCTAAACATTGTCCTGATATAAAGTTACTGAATGTTTTATTAGATAGTGTGCATATTTCTTGGACTTTTTTATATTTTTTATTGTCTAAGAATGCGTTTAAAAGTTTGTTGAAGCATTTTATTAAGTATTCTTTTTGTGAAAGCATATAGATTGAGAAGATGATTCCTGTAAATATAGTTATTAGACTAGATATTAAACTGCTTATAAATGATAGTGATCCATTAACTATATAGTTTAATACATTTGATAGAATTTTACTTGTATTAACACTTTTAAACATTTCTTTTATTTCTATTTGTACACTTTCATGGTTTTCTAGTAAATTCAGTATGTAATTTTCAGCATCGTTTACTAACCCTGGTATATTTGATATTAGTTTTTCTATACTTTCTATTACTTCTGGTATTATTAAAAATGATATGAAGCCTATTATGAATAAAAATATTAGTATAGATAATGTTATTGATATTATTCTTGATACTTTTTTATTCTTTATTTTCTTGTTTAGTTGTTTTTCTATTTTTGTCATAGGTATGTTTAATATAAATGCTAGTATTCCTCCTAAAATAAATGGAGACATTACGCTTAATAGAAATGTTATTACATTCCATACTATGTTTATATTATTTATTATGTAGAAACTTATAATAGCAAATAGTATTAAAAATATCCATTTTTTTATTTCTTCTTTTGTTTTCATTTTTGTACCACTTCCCTTAAGGGTTATTATAACATAAAAGAAGGTAAACTTCATTACCTTCAAATTATTTTAGTTTTAGTATCCTTCCACAACTTTCTTTTCCTTCTTTACAAAATCCTTGTGTTTTACAAGTTGGACCTAGTATTTTAGAAAATTCTTGAGCATCTTCTAATTGAGATACTTCTTTATGTATTTCATTTGATGCATATCGTATTTCCCATTGTGCTTTTTCACATTCTCTAAGTGCTAAGATGTGTGCCATAGTTTTTCCATCTAGATTAGTTACTGTGTTAGTCATAACTCCTGATAATATAAAGTAGATTAAATCTTCTTCGCATACTCCATTATTTTCAAAAATTTGTTTCGTGTCTATATTGTTATCAAAAATATTTCTATATTCTGATAATATTTCTGGTTGTTTAGCAATTTTTGGTGGTATTCTATATTGACTTATATCAGCTGTTATAAAGTCAGCTACCATTATTGGGTGTGTTCTATGTCTTGTTAAGTGTGTAAGTACAGCATATGAAAGTGGTATTTGGAATTCAAAGTTGACTTGGGCTAGTTCTTTTTTATCTCCTTCAAATGCTATTTTTTTCATTAGTTCTCTTTTAAAGTTTGGATTATTTTTACATGCTTGTTCATATATTCTTTTTGCTTGTTCAAAATCGTATTGATATTTTCTCATTATACTAGATATAAGTATAGTATCATCAACGTTTGCAGTTCTACTAATTAATGTTGGATTACCAAGTATTTTATGTTTTTCTTTTGATATGTTTTTATTTAGATAATCTTCTACTCCATCTTGTAAGTTTTCAGGATATTCGTCTATTATATCTATTAAATAAGGCATGTTTTCTTTTGCTATTTGATAAAGTTTGCATCCAAGCTCTTTTACTTCATTTAACTTAGCATATTTAGTTTTTGTAAATTTAATTATCATGTCTTTTAATGTATGCGCATCTACTCCCATCACTATGTTTGAATAAAATGAATACGGAAGTATAAATCTTGCATCTTCAAAAGTAATACCTTGTGTTAATAGGTTTTCATAATTTGCAAATAATCTTTTTGCATGTTCGTAATATATCTGTCTTAAATTATTA
>JAAVYQ010000012.1 GCA_022791215.1 Bacilli bacterium
CGTACCGTTCGGTATACGGCGGTTTAATTTGTAATAATATGTACTTTTAAATAATGGTCTAGACAATTTACTAGACCTCTTTTATTCAATTTTTCTTTAGATATTGCACTTTCGAGCACTCTTGTATGTGCTATATGATAATATCCTCTTCTTGAATTAGCTGTAACATATGCGTCTTTATGAGTAATACCTAGTTTCCTAAGTGAAGTATATCTTTTCTTAATTTTCTTCCATTGTTTCCATATGATTACTCGAAGTTTTCTTCTTACTTTCATATCCAATTTCTCAAGAAGTTTCTTCATATCTGCTATTCTAAAGTAATTAATCCAACCATAAATTAAATTTTATATGAGGTTTGGGTCTCCATATGTTTTGATTAATTTTCTTGTAAAAACCAAAACCTAAATATTTTATCTGATTAGGTCTTGCTGTTTTACTCTTTTCTGCATTTACTTTTAATCCTAATTTCTTAGTTATAAATGTAGTTATACTTTCCATTACTCTATTCGCTGCTTTTTCACTCTTTACCATGATTAAACAGTCATCTGCATATCTCACAAAGTTTAGTCCTCTTGCCTCTAATTCTTTATCAAGTTCATTTAACATGATATTAGATAATAAAGGTGATAAATTACCACCTTGAGGTGTCCCTCTTCTTGTTTCTTGGATAACTCCTTTTTCCATTACCCCACTTTGTAAAAATTTTCTTATTAGTGAAATAACATCATCATCTTTTATGGTTCTATGAATAATAGCCATTAATTTGTCTTGGTTTACCTCATCAAAGAATGATTGTAAATCAATATCTACTATCCAATCATATCCATCATTAAAACACTCTAATGCTTTAATGACTGCTTGTTCACAAGAACGTCCTGGTCTAAACCCAAAAGAATTATTAGAAAATTGTTCTTCATAAATAGGTGTTAATACTTGCACTATTGCTTGTTGTAATACTCTATCTATTACGCTTGGTATTCCAAGTTTCCTTAATTTTCCGTTTTCTTTTGGTATATAAACTCTTCTTACTGGCTGTGGTTTATATTTTCTTTTTCTTATTAAACTTAGAATTTCTTCTTTATGTTCTTTTATATAAGAAAATAATTCATCAACGGTTACTCCGTCAACTCCACTTGCTCCTTTGTTCTTATAAACTTGCTTATAAGCATTGTTTAGATTCTCTTTAGAAAGTATCTTCTCTAAAAGTTCCATATCTGTTCCTTCTTTCTATTATCGTAATTTAGATTAACATCTTTTATGAGATTATTATTTGGTTACGCCAATTTTCCTCACTTATTTATTCTGATTTAATCTATTCCAGTATTAGTAGTTAGAACTACAAATTATTCAGTCCTTCCTAGTATTACTACTAGTACTATGACCTCTGCTGACTTCTCATGATTAACCTTTTTCGACCGACACTTCTTTTCTTAACAATTGGTATATTAATCCTTTTGTAATAGCCGTTCATGAGACCTCCCGTGGTAAGACATATATCTTTCCTCGATTAGCTACTTACTTTACTACATAAAATTACGAGTATCTTTTGGACTTTAGTTTGTTAAGCAACCTTATCCGTTTATGCAGCCTTATAGTAAGTTTCTATTCGTTAGCCCTCGATTTTGTTTCACACTTCCTTTAGCCCCAACATCACTGTTGATGCGTTGTGCTTCCCTAACACTTCGTCGATACCTACGTGTGTAGTGGACTTTCACCACCTAGATATATGCCATGCACGGCACACTTAAAAAAGAAATGCTTTTATAACATTTCTATCTTCTTGCATCTTCTTTTTTTCTTTGTTCTGTGTTTAATGTTTTCTTTCTTAGTCTGAAGTTTGCTGGTGTTACTTCTACTAGTTCATCTGATTTTATGTAGTCTAGTGCTATTTCTAATGTTAATTGTCTTGGTCTTTTTAATACTACTGTGTGATCTTTACTAGCACTTCTTGTGTTTGTTAACTGTTTTGCTTTTGTTACGTTTACTGCTAGGTCATTGTCTCTATTGTTTTCTCCAACTATCATTCCTTCGTAAACTTCTTCTCCGGGTTCTATGAACATTATTCCTCTATCTTCTAATGCTCCTAGTCCATATGCTGTTGCTTTTCCGTTTTCCATAGATACTAATACGCCTAGTTTTCTTTCTCCTATGTTGTTTCCAGTTATTGGTCCATATTCACTGAATGTGTGGTTTATTATTCCATAACCTTTTGTTAGTATTAAAAATTCGTTTACAAATCCTATTAGTCCTCTTGATGGTACAGTGTATTCTAGTTTAGTATTAGTTTCTAGTGATGTCATATTTTTCATGCTTCCATTTCTTGCTGCTAAACTTTCTATTACTGCTCCGACTGTGTCAGTAGGACATTCTATTAGGACATCTTCGTAGGGCTCAGTTTTTATTCCATCTATTTCTTTGATTATTACTTCTGGTTTTGAAACTTGTATTTCAAATCCTTCTCTTCTCATGTTTTCTATTAGTATTGATAAGTGTAATTCTCCTCTTCCTGAGACAATCCATGATTCGGCATCTTTTTGTTCTACTTTTAGTGATACGTCACTTTCAAGTTCTTTCATTAGTCTTTCTTCTATTTTTCTTGCTGTTAGTAGCGTTCCTTCTTTTCCTGCGAATGGACTTGTGTTTACTCCAAATGTCATTTGTAGTGTTGGTTCTTCTATTTTTAGTATTGGTAATGCTTCTTCTTTTCCAACTTCACATACTGTTTCTCCTACTGATATGTCTGGAAGTCCTGATATTCCTATTATTTCTCCTGCTTGTGCTGATTCTATTTCTTGTCTTTTTATTCCCATGAATCCAAATAGTTTTTGTATTCTAAATTGTTTTGTACTTCCATCTAGTCTTACACATGATACCATTTGCCCTACTTTTATTTCTCCTCTTGCGATTGTTCCTATTCCTATTCTTCCTACATAGTCATTGTAATCTAGCAGTGCAGGTTGGAATTGTAGTGGGTCCTCTTTTTTGCCTTTTGGTGCTGGTACTGTTTTGATTATTGTTTCAAATATAGGTTCCATTGTGTGCTGTTGTGTTGTTATGTCTTCTTCATAACTTGATGTTCCATTTAGTCCACTTGCATATATTATAGGAAAGTCTATTTGTTCATCTGTTGCTCCTAAATCAATGAATAGTTCTAATACGTCGTCTATTACTTCGCTTATTCTTACATTTTCTCTATCTACTTTGTTTATTACTACTATAGGTTTTAAGTTTGCTTCTAATGCTTTTTTTAGTACGAATCTTGTTTGTGGCATTGTTCCTTCTCTTGCGTCTACTAGTAGTATGACCCCATCAACCATGTGCATTATTCTTTCTACTTCTCCACCAAAGTCAGCATGTCCTGGTGTGTCTACTATGTTTATTTTGTAGTCTTTATAATGTACTCCTGTTGTTTTGGCAAGTATTGTTATTCCTCTTTCTCTTTCTATATCGTTTGAATCCATTACTCTGTCTTCGTGTGTTTCGTTTTCTCTAAATGTTCCACTTTGTTTTAGTAGTTCGTCTACTAATGTTGTTTTTCCGTGGTCTACGTGTGCTATTATTGCTATATTTCTTATTTCCATGTTAATTCACCCTTCTTTTTTTAAAACCGAAAGTATTATATCATTAGTTTTTATCTATGTAAAGAAAAATGTAACACTTAAGTTACACAAATCGTTTTTTAGATATTTTATTAGTTTATGTGGCTAATACATAACTATAGTATATTATAAATATTAGTAACATTATTATTCCTTCTTTTCTTGATAGTTCTTTATCGTTTCTAGCAAATATAAAGAATAGTAATGCCGCGAGTAATACTACTGCTGTGTCGATTAGTTTAAATGATACTGATTCTATTCCTCCAAATAATAGTATTGGTAATCCTAATACTATACACATGTTGAATATGTTTGTTCCTATTATGTTTCCTACCGCCATGTCAAATTCGCCTTTTCGCGCGGATTCTACTGTCATCGTTAATTCTGGAAGTGATGTGCCTATTACTATTATTGTCATTGTTATTATTTTTTGACTTATTCCTATTTGTTCTGCGAGTAATACAGCATTGTCTACTACTATGTCACTGGCTAAGGCGATCGCTATCATACTTATTATGATTATTATTATAGATTTTTTTAGTGAGTATTTTGCTTTTCCTAAGTCTTCATGTCTGTTTTTTCTTACTACATATACTATGTATCCTATGAATACTACAAAAAAGCAGATTAGTATTCCTGCATCGGGTCTACTTAGGTTATTTGTTTTTCCAGGATTCCATAGTGAATCACTTATTAGTATGAAGAATACTAGTGTCGTTAGCAATAGTAATGGTAATTCTTTTTTTACTGTTCTGTCTTTTACTTTTATGGGTTTTATTATTGCTGCTAGTCCTATTATTAGTAATACATTTACTATTGAACTTCCTATTACATTCGCTAAGGTCATGTCTACATTTCCTGTTTGTATGCTGTTGAATGATATGGCTAATTCTGGCATACATGTTCCGAATGAGGCTATTGTTAGCGCGACTATTATTTTTGGTATGTGTAAGTTTATTGATAGCGAACTTGCTCCTTCAACAAATAGGTCTGAGTAATATACTAATACTACTAATCCTAAGAATAAAATTATTCCACATGTTATTGCCATCATATTCTTCTACTCCTTTATTTCTTTATTATTATACCATAATTAAGAAATTAAGATACAATGAAAATTGATATTTGATATATGTTTAACTTTGAATGTTGGCGAAAAGATGTTTTCCCATGCTTCTTTATTATGCTATAATTTATTCAAGAATACTTGATAAAGTTGGGTGTACCACATTCTTAATGGAAGGTGGTGATATAATGAACCGTAAAGATTTACTAATCATTGTTCGGTGGGGAATTATATTTTCTCTACTTATTATTATTTACAAGATGATATAAAGAAAATGCCTAACTTTTACAACTGTTAGGCAAAACAAATAATTCATCGGTACACTCAACTTAGCTAAATATTAAGTGTTCCTTTTTTTATTTTATGAAGTTTCCTTCATCTATATACATTTTATCATAATTTTTTTATTTTTTCAAATCACTTATTGGTATAATTATAGTATTGTTGTTCTTGTAATTCGATAGATAATATTTCTAGTTCTTCCTCATCTTCTTCAATTAATATGTCTTCTATTTCGCTTATTAGTGAGTTTAGAGTGTTAAATTTTTTATAATCTATGTGGTATCTTTTTAAAATTTCTATCTGTGAATTTCTTAGAACTAATCCATTTTCTCTTTTCATAGGTATATTACTATCAATATTTAAATTTTCTACAATATCTTCTATGTTATATTCTTTTCCTTTTATTATCATTCTATATTTCCTTGTTCTACTATAGGTGTTTGATAATTATTATTATTTGGTTGAGTAATTTGCACTTCTTGTATATTTTGTGATTGTGAGGTAGTTTGATTAACATTAGGTATTTGATTTATCACATTTAAATCATTCTTTATATCTGTATTTGAACCCCAATAAGAAGACACATTGCAACTTGCTGAGAAAGGTCTTGGATTTGGCATTTCAAGTTTACATATCATTGGAATTTTAAATGCTGTTCCAAATGCAACACATGTTCCTGGTTGTAATATTTTCATTTTTTCTATTACGTCTGCTGATATGTTTGGTAACATTTCTTCTATATATTTGATGTCTTTAGGGTGCGTCATTTTGAATATTAAGAAGTTAGAACATTGTGAGACTACTGTGTCTGATATTTCTACCGGTCTTTGACTTATTATGTCTAGTATTACTCCATATTTTCTTCCTTCTTTTGCAATTCTGTCAAATATGTTATATCCTAGTAGGAATATGTCGTTGTCATTTTGCACGTATCTATGTGCTTCTTCTAAGAATAGATGAAATGGCACTGTAGCTCGATTTGCATTCGATTTTGCAAAGTCAAATATTATTCTACTATATACTTTTACTAGTGATTTTGCTAGTGTGTCGTCTAATCCTTCTAGATTTATGTTTATTATTTGTGATTTTTTGTTTTGGTTACTTACTAAGTTAGATATGAATTCAGCAGGTTTGACATATTTTTCTGCTGTGAAGAATTTTCCAGCATCTCCTCGTATTAGTGAGTTTAGTCTTACTTTTAGTAGTTGGGCATCGTCATGCATATTTTTGTTTTGGTTGAATCCTTCACTTATTAATGTGAATTCTAATGCTTTGGCTAATTGTGTTAGTGAGAATACTGAGTCTGGCATTTCTTTTAGTTCTTCTACTTCTTCGTCAACAAATTTTAGTATATATTCTGTTATTAGTACTTCTTCTCCAAAACGCCCTTTTGAGTCTATTGCAAAACATTCTGTGAAACTTCTCGTGTATCCTATTCCTGGTATTTCAGAGTCAAAGTCAAATTCATGAGTATGGCATGTGTCTATTATTGAGAATATGTCATCTTTTTTTTGGCTTGCTGTTGATTGACTGTATAAAATCGTGATTAGCGCTTTGGCTATTATATTATTTTTATATTTGTTGGCTTCTGGTGTGTCTAATGAAAAGATTTTTGCATATTTTATTGCTCGCTCGATTATTGTTAGTTGTGAATGTTTGTCGGCTTGTAATAGTATTCCAAAGTCGTCTACTTTTAGTAGGTTTAGTGGTATATCGATCGTTACATCTTCTGCATCTTTTATTCTGGATGTTATGAATTTATAGTTGTAGTATGGGTGTATAGCATTTATGCTTTTGAAAGCATTTTTATATTCTCCAAATGAGTCAAAGAATATTAAGTTTGCATTGTATGCTAATGTGTTTTTGTTGCTTAGTATATTTTGTACTACTCTTGATACTCCACATGATTTCCCTGATCCACTGTTTCCGTATATGCAAAGATGACTAGCAAATAAATCGTTTATGTTTGGACATACATTAAAATCTTTGTATATTGCACTTCTTCCTAGTACGAATGTGTCTTTTGATTCTACTCCTGTTAGTTCTAATAATTCGTTTCTATTTATTATTCTTATGCTACTGCTGAGACTTGCTTTTCTTAGTATTCCATTATAGTATTTTCCATTTACGAATTCTCCTAGAAATCTTACTTCTATTCTATCTTCTCTTATTTCTACTATTTCTCCTAATATGTGTTGTTCTCCATGTTCAAATATTAAATGAAGGTTTAGTAAGTCTCCTTTTGTTTCATCAGTTCCTTTGTTTTCTATGTATGCAATGTTATCACTTATATATAATATTTTTCCAAACATTTTTATCACCTTTTATACTTTCTATTCTATGAATAGAATAGCATAAAAAAAAGTATTTTTCAATGAGAATAAATCTTTTGAGTTTAGGTTTTTGTGCGTTTATAATAGAAGTATAACAAATTTAACAAACTAGCAAGAAGATATATGATAGAACAAAAGCTAGAACTAAATTTGTTGGTAAAAAGGAAATAAACGCACAGTGTAGGTTTGTCAAACCCAGATAAGGAG
>JAAVYQ010000013.1 GCA_022791215.1 Bacilli bacterium
AAATGACGAAATCACTAAACTACCCATTAAAATACAATGACATAAATGCAAAAACAAAAGAACTAAGTACTGAAATGAACATAGAAGAATACATGATAAAAATATTATACTATCACTATTACAACAAAGAAGAAAACAACACAATAACATTAGAAGAATTCACAAACTTCATACTAAAAGAAACACAAAATAACGAAAAATTCCAAAACATGATTACAACATCACAAATAGAAAAACTAAAATACATATCAAATCCATATGAAATACAAAAAGAAAGAGACGTACAAACGCTAGCAAGAATATTAGAAATAGAAGAAGACAAAATAGAAGACATACTAACGTACTATAACTCAAAAACCAACACATTAGAATTGACACTAAAAGAATGTGTAAACTTCATAATAAACGAAGTCCTAACAGATCCAAAATACACAAAAATATTTAACGAAGAGACACTAGTAAATCTAAAAACATTAGAAACGTACATTGACGAAGAATACATAACACAAGAACTAAACGCACAAGAACTATCAAGCATACTAAACATAAGTGAAGAAGATATAAAATTAATTTTATTGCTAAAATATAGCCAAACTGACAACGGGTTAGAACTAACACTAAAAGACTTTACTACTCAAGTAAAAAATCTAAAAGATAATACTGAATACCTAAAAGAAATAGACATAACAGCAATAGAAAAAATATCAATATTTACTGACGAAGACTTTATAATAAAACCACTAAGCAAACAAGAATTATCAAACATATTTGGTGTTGAAATAATAAAAGAAATCTACAATATAAAAAACTTACAAGACACTGACACACTAAATGTAAAAGATGTAGTAGAAATCATATTAGAAATAGACAAAACGATAACAATTTTAGATGAAAAAGCAAAAGAAGAACTAAACATAATAAAACAAATAATAGAAAACACTTTAAACGAACCACAAAAAACATACACCAGTATAGAAATAGCAGAGTTATTAAAAACAAACCAAAAAACAACAAACACACTATATGCATTAATAGAATTAACTAGCAACAATGCTAAATGGACAATGTCAATATCTGAAACAATAAACATAATAATAAACACAGAAGAAATCACAGGAAAAATAGACGAAGAAAAACTAAAAAGTATAAAACAAATAGACACAATAATGCAAACAACACTAAACAACACAAAGTTAAACAGTCAAAAAACAAGTGAAATATTAGGAATAGACAAAACAAACATAGACTTACTATATGGGCTATATACAACGAAATACATAAACAAAGAAATATCAATAAAAAAACTAATAGACACGCTAGAAACAGAAATAATAAACAATGATAACTATGAAGAAGGATTTAGTGAAATAGAAAAAAACAAAATAACAAACATCAAAAAACTAATGGACGACTCTATAAATAGAAGAAAATATACCAAAGAAGAAATGCATACAAAACTAAACTTACTAACAAACGAAATAGACAAAAAAGACATAGAATTAATGTATATATACTATGGAAGCATAAACAATTATAACGAAGAATGGACAATAACAATAGAAGAAATAACAAACTACTTAAACGACGAAATAATACATGACGAAAGATTCACTAAATTCATAGACGAAGACACAAAAGAAAATATAAAACAAGCCAAAGAAAAAGTAAAAAAAGCAAAAGCATTACTAGTTGGGAAAAATTACTCAAGAATAATAATAAACACAAAATACCAAAGTGAAAGTGAAGAAACATACAAATACATAGAAACACTAAAAGACGAATTACAAAAAGACTGGGTAGAATCATACATAATAGGTGATTCATCAATGGCTTATGAGATGGACAAGACATTTGCCAAAGAATTCAACTTCATCTCAGTACTAACAATAATAAGCCTAATAATAGTAGTAGGGATAGCATTCAAATCATTCATAATCCCAGTCATATTAGTATTACTAATACAAACAGCAGTATACCTAACAATGGGAATACTATCAATAACAGTCGGATCAGTATACTTTATAGCGATACTAGTAGTACAAAGCATACTAATGGGAGCGACAATAGACTATGCGATAGTATACACATCATATTATTTAGAAAATAGAAAAACATTAAACGTAAAAGAATCAATACTAAAATCATATGAAAGTTCAATACACACAATAATGACATCAGCATCAATACTAATAATAGTGACACTAATACTAGGAATATTTGCAAAAGACATAACATCAAAAATATGTATGACAATATCAGAAGGAACACTATGTTCGAGCCTATTAATACTACTAGTCTTGCCAGGAACACTCGCAGCATTCGATAAAAAAATAACTAAAAAAATCAAAAAATATGATAAAATAAAATAGGTGAAAAAAATGAATATAAAAAAACCAAAAATAACAACATGTGAAGACATAGACATAAACGAAATAAAAAATATTGAATACATAACAAACTACAACATAAAAGGAACAATAAACTCAAAAATAGAAATAAACGAGCAAACGATAGACACATGTATATTCACAAACATAGACTTCACAAACATAGAACTAAACAAAGTAGATCTAGTAGACTGCATATTTGAAAATTGTAACCTATCCAACAAAATATTTGACAACAAACTAATAACAAGAGTAACATTTAAAAACTGTAAAATGCTAGGAACATCATTCATAACATCATCAATAAAAGATGTAGAAATAGACAAATGCATAACAAAATACTTAAACTTTACAAACGCAAAAATAAATAACGTATCAATAAAAGAAAGTGAAATAATAGATGCGACATATTATGAAACTGAAATAAAAGAATTAGAAATAACAAACACTAATTTAAATGGAACAGAATTTGTAAACTCAATATTAAAAGGAGTAGACTTATCAACATGTGAAATAAATGATACAACATTCGACTTAAAATCCATAAAAGGAATGAAAATAAATATGTTCCAATGTCCAGCATTAATAAGGATGCTAGGCATAGAAGTAATATAGGAGGAAAAATAAAATGAAAAAATTAACAAAAAGAGAAGAAGAAAGTATAAAAGATTTCATACTAGGAGTAAAACCAATAACTTTAGGTAAAAAATTAGAAGAAGAAGCTTATGCCTATTACATGGCAATGTGTTTACTTCTACCAGAAATATCATTCTTAAAAAAAGTAAATGAAATGGGTGGAATAGAAATGGTAGTAGTAGATGATGAAGCACAAAGAAAATTATCAG
>JAAVYQ010000014.1 GCA_022791215.1 Bacilli bacterium
CAATGCTTTTTTCTTATATTTTTCGTTTACTTATCCTGAGTTTACGGACAGACCTATTGACTTTTATAAGTGTTTTTTGATATAATTTAATTACCAAGATGAGGTGTCAAAATAAACCGACAAATAAGTAATTTGGAGACCTAATTAATAGTTGGTGTCGAATACCGTTTTTATATCGGGATCCTGAAAACTATTATGTGGACTACCACCTCGCAAAAGCGAGTTTTATTATTACACTTTGTTTTGGTTTTTCTTTTGGAGGAATTTATGAATTTGGATAGATTGATTAAACTTGTTGGTGTAAATGGTGTAGAGGAAATTAAAAGATTGAATATTTTAATCGTAGGTTTGGGTGGAGTAGGTGGTTATGCTTTTGAAACTCTTGTAAGATGTGGTATTGAATCTTTTTGTATTGTAGATGCTGATCGTATCGATGAGACAAATCTTAATAGACAAATTATTTCAAGTTTAAGTAATGTTGGGAATTATAAGACTCAAGAGGCTAAGAAAAGAGCTTTAGAGATAAATTCTAATATTAATGTTGATGATTTGTGTATGTTTCTAGATGATTCTAATGTTTCTCAAATAGATTTTTCTAAGTACGATTATGTGGTCGATGCTTGTGATGATATTAATGCTAAGAAGTTAATTATTAATAATTGTCTATCTTGTAATGTTAAAGTTATTTCTTCTATGGGTACCGCTAGAAAGATGGATGCTAGTCAAATTTATGTTACTACTTTAGATAAGACTTGTTATGATCCTTTGGCTAGAAGTTTGAGAAAGTTTTTTGATAAAGATTTTCAAAAGAAGATAATTGTTGTTTCAAGTAAGGAACAACCTATCGTTACTGAAGGGCTTGGAAGTAATAGTTTTGTCCCTGCGGCTGCTGGTATTTTTATTACTAATTATATTATTAATGATTGTTTGAAATTTGACAAATAGTTGTTTTTATGGTACAATCATGGTGTTTTAATGGATAAGAAGAAAATATTAGAAGCAGTTATATATGAAAAAAATTAAGAGAAGAATGGAGAAATTATGGATTTAGAAATTAAAAAGGATATGATAAATTCTCATTTTAATAATTTAATAGCGCTTTATGTCAAATTAAATGCTTATAAAGAAAAAATTTTGGATGAGGGTTCAAGTATTGATATTGATAGTTTGGAATCCGTTCAAAAAAAGGAACAATTGTTAATTTTAGCGGGTTCTATAAATGAAATTCAAAAAGTATTGAATGAAGGAACTTTAATTAGTCTAGAGTTTATGAAGCTGATAAAGGACATTGAATTAGGAGATATTGATACTGAATTAAAAAAAGTTAAAGATTAAATGTAAATATTCTTTAACTTTTTTCTTGTTTTATTTTTTGGTTGAATTCGTACATGCTTTTTTCGTATTTGTTTTCTCCTGGAAAGTAGTATTTACTGTTTTTTATATTATCAGGTAAGTATTGTTGTTTAACATAGTTGTGTTTATAGTTATGCGGGTATTTGTAGTTTTGTGAGTTTGTTCTTATGTGTTCTGGGACTCTTCCAGGATTACCTTTTTTTAAGTCATTATATGCATTCATGTATGATTTTTCACTAGTGTTTGATTTTGGACTCAGCGCCATGTCTATTACTGCGAATGTTAGAGGCATTACAAATTCAGGAGGACCTAGTCTTTCGGCACTTTCTATAGCGGATAGTATTCTATTAGGTAAGTTGGGGTTTGCAAGTCCTATGTCTTCGTAAGCGATCACTAGCATTCTTCTATATATTATGTCGTAGTCGCCCGCTTCAATTAGTCTTGTTAGATAGTGTAGGGATGCATCAACATCACTTCCTCTTATGCTTTTTTGGAATGCACTTATTAAGTCATAGTATCCATCTTCGTTTTTGTCGTGATAGAAGTTTGCACGATTATTTATAGTTTTTATGTCGTCTATTGTGAAAGATGAGCCAAATGAATTGTAACAAAATTCTATTAAGTTGTAGGTATATCTTAGGTCTCCGTTTGATATACGCGCGATGTGCTGTTTTGTTTCTTCTGTGATGTCTATGTCTTTATATATTTCTTTTGTTCTTTCTATTCCTTTTAATATGTCTGTTTCTATTATTTCTTTTAATTCTATCATTTGACATCTGCTTCTGATTGCAGGATTTATAGCGTGATAAGGATTAGATGAAGTTAGACCTATTAATGTTACGTTTCCGCTTTCTATGTATGATAAGAGTAAATCTTGTTTGTCTTTATTCATTCTATGTATTTCATCTACTATTAAAACTATTTCATCATACATTTTTGATTCTTCAAATACAACTTCAAAGTCTTTTTTGGAATTGACTGTAGCATTTAGTAATCTATATCTTATTTTTAATTCGTTCATTAGTGTTAATGCTATTGTTGTTTTTCCTATTCCACTTTTTCCATATAGGATCATGTTGAATATTTTCCCATTTTTAACTAAGTTATTGAATATTTTGTTTTCTCCTATTATATGTGTTTGGCCTATAATATCTCTCAGTAATTTGGGTCTAAGTTTTTCAGCTAGTAAGTCCATGTTAATCACTCCTCGTATAAGTCTTATTGTATCATAGTTGTCTTCTAATGTCTTGAACAAGTTTTATGTTTGTGTTTTCTATGATAGTGGAGTGATATTTTCATGATGTTTTTCTTGTAAATTTTTTTTATTAGTGAGATAATATAATAGGGAGACAATATGAGTTACATTGAGGGATATTTGTTATTTTTGAGAACAGAAAAAAAATTAGGTGATGCTACTATAGAATCTTATTATTTGGATTTAGAAAGTTTTTTGTGCTTTATTGATAAGGATATTTTAAGTATTAGTAGGGATGATGTCGTAGAGTATATCAGTTTTTTGAGGAAGAGTATGTGTGCTAGAAGTGTTAATAGACACATTTCATCTTTAAAGGGGTTTTATGGTTATTTGTTAGATGAAGGTTATATTGTCCAAAGTCCTTTGGAATTCATTAGTGTTCTTAAAGTTCCTAAGAGTTTGCCTAAGTATTTGAGTGTAAGTGAAGTAGAGAAGCTTTTGGATTTTCCACTTGTTACTCATTTTGATTATAGAAACAAGGCGATGTTAGAGGTTATGTATGCTACTGGTCTTAGAGTTAGTGAACTTGTTAAATTGGAGTATTCTAATGTTGATTTGCATAATTCAATTATTAGGGTTACTGGTAAGGGTAAAAAGACTAGAGTTATACCTATTGGAGAAATTGCTGGTTATTATTTGAATTTGTATGTTAATGAATATAGAAATAAACTTTTGGGGAAGAATAATTTTAATGAGTTGTTTCTTAATAATCATGGGAAACCAATAACTAGACAGGGTTTTAACTTTATTTTAGAAAATATTAGGGTTAGTACTGGCATAGAGAAAGAAATTACTCCACATGTGCTTAGGCATAGTTTTGCTACTCATTTACTTGAGGGTGGAGCGGATTTGAGAAGTATTCAGGAAATGTTGGGTCATGAAAACATTTCTACTACTAATATTTATACTGAAGTTGTAGATGATGTTTTAAGAGAAAATTATGATTTGTATCATCCAAGAGCAAGGGAGGAATAATTTATGTATAAAAGAGTTTTTTTGATAGTTATGGATAGTTTGGGAGTAGGTGAGGCTTTTGATGCTGTTAAGTTTGGTGATGTAGGTGCGAATACACTAGGTCATATTACCGATAATGATGCTTATCATTTGCCTATGATGGAAAGATTGGGGCTTCTTGATTTTGTTGGTAAAGGTCGTTTTACTCATGGTTATCATGGAGAGATTGAGCCTAGTAATAAAGCAAAGGATACTTTGAATGGTCATTATGAAATGATGGGTGTTATTCTTGATAAGCCTTTTGCTACTTATCCTAAAGGGTTTCCTATTATTTTGATTAGTGAGATTCAAAGAACTGTCGGTAGGGAAGTTATTGGTAATTGTGTTGCTTCTGGTACTGAGATAATTCAAGAACTTGGCGAGATGCATATGAAAACAGGGGCTTTGATTGTTTATACTAGTGCTGATTCTGTTTTGCAGGTTGCTGCTCATGAAAGTGTTATTCCTGTTGAGGAACTTTATGAGATTTGTGAGAAGATTAGTTCTATAGCGTTTAGAGATGATTATAGAATTGGTAGGGTAATAGCTAGACCTTTTACTGGAAAGCCTGGAGATTTTGTTAGAACTTCTAGAAGAAAGGATTTTACTAAAACTCCTCCTTTAAATTTTATGGATTTGTTGTTTGATAAAGGATTGGATGTTATAGCCCTTGGTAAGATTAAAGATATTTTTGCTAATAAGAGTATTTCTACAGGTATTAAAACTACTAATAATATAGATGGTCTTATGAAATTAGTAGATTTTACTAGAGGAGATTTTAATGGTCTTTGTTTTCTTAATTTGAATGATTTTGATTCTCAGTTTGGGCATAGAAGAGATAGGGATGGTTATTTAAAGTGTTTGGAGGAAATGGATCAGTATTTACCAATTTTTATTAATAAACTTAGGGATGATGATTTAGTGATTTTTACCGCTGATCATGGTAATGATCCTACTTTTAAGGGTACAGATCATACTAGGGAAAATGTTCCTGTTATATTTTATTCTAAAAAGTTTAAGTATTATGGTAAACTTCCTACTAGACAAACTTTTGCTGATATAGGTGCGACTATTCTAGATAATTTTGGTGTTGTTAATAAATTAGGTAAAGGTACTAGTTATTTAAATTTATTAAAGTAAAAAAGAGACATTGAACCGTCTCTTTTTGTGTGCTGTTATTATTTATTTCTAGCACTTGTTTTAGAATTCTTACGAGCTTTACTTCTTGCGCTGTTTTTAGCACTGTTTTTAGAAGCACTGTTTGAATTTCTAGCACTGTTTCTTGCATTGTTTCTTGCACTGTTTCCAGCATTGTTTCTTGCATTTGTCATAATAATATCACCACCTGTTATTATTATGGTCTTACATTCTTTATTAATTCATTTTATTTTAATTATTTTTTGCCAATATTTAACTGTAAATTTTTTCTAGTGTTATATTTTTTGTTTTTTTATCATATATTTGATTAGTGATTTTAATGAATAATAATATTTGGATTGCCCTTCTAATTTCATCTTTAGCAGGTTTGAGTACTTTAATTGGAGGTTTAGTAGTTTTTGCTAAGTTTAAGGACCGTGAAGGGTTTATTAGTTTTGCTTTAAGTTTTTCTTTGAGCGTTATGATCAGTATTTCTGTTTTTGATTTGATTCCTGAGAGTGTTAAATCTTTATATGAAATTTATGGTATGGCTTGGACTATTATTTTAGGTGTTTCAGTGTTTGTTTGTGGTAAATTAATGGTTAAGGCTATTAATACTAAAATTGATAAGTACAAAAAAAAGAACAATTTGTATAGAGTAGGTATTCTTAGTATGATAGCACTTATGATTCACAATTTTCCTGAGGGTATAGCGACTTTTATGACTGCTTATAGTGATTTGTCTATGGGTATTAGTCTTGGTATTGCTATTATGCTTCATAATATTCCTGAAGGGATTTCTATAAGTGTCCCTATTTACTACTCTACTGGCAGTAAGAGTAGGGGATTGTTTTATTCTTTTGTGTCGGGGCTTGCTGAGCCACTCGGCGCTTTGATGGCTTTTATTGTTTTGAAAAGATTTATTAGTGATAGTTTGATTAGTATTGTTTTGATTTTGGTTGCTGGTATTATGGTATCTTTGGCTATAGAAGAAATGCTTCCTGAAGCAAATAAGTATCAAAAACATAAGGAAAATCTTTTTGGACTAGTTTTAGGATTGATATTGGTATTAGTTAATGTATTATTGTTTTAGATTAGGATAAGTAGTTGGATGAGCGAGTGAAAGATTAATATGTGATTAAATACATTTTAATTTTATTCAGTAATATTAATATTATATTTTAGTTGTTTTTTAGATAAAATTCACAAGTTCCGATAATATATATTATGTTAAGTTCTTTGCTTCTAATTGATTTTTTGGCTTCACTACTCTATTATTTGTGCGATTTTTCGCTAGGGGATACGTTATTTTGTTTAATTGTAATATAAAAACCACATTATTGCTCTGTGGCTTTTTTGTTTCCCATGACTACTTTTCTTGATTGAATTTCTCCCATTTTGTTAAATACTTCTTGTGCGTTTTCAGGATTGATTTCGCTGTATCCTAATTCTCTTAATGCTTGTATTTTAACTGTATTTAATTGTTGTGTGCGACTTAGTACTTCTTCTTTGTTATTTTCTATTTCTTTTACAAATCTTTCATGTGATGCTACTAATTTGCTTTTTTGAGCGCCTCCATTATTGTATAAGTTCATAGCGGTGAATACTATACTTTCTAATATGAATTGTGCTGTTTCATCAAATTTGAATTCCATTGGATCTGTGAATCCTGTTGTTTTAGATAGGTATGCAAACATGTATTTTATTTCTGGAACATTGTCTATTGATTGTAATACATGGTATAGATATAAAAATTCATAGTATGTGTCTTTGTTTTTTTCTTCAGTAAATTTTTCTTTTATTAGCGATACTAAGTCATTTACTAAAACTTGTTCTTCTTTGTTTAGATCTTTTAAATCAAAATATGTGTCACTTGAATCACTTGTTTTTAAATTTTGATTTAAACGACTTTCTATGTCTTCTAAATATTCTGCAGTTATTTTTATATTTCCTATTGATTCGTCACTGCCATCTTCTATGTCAAGTAATTTGAAAAGTAATATTTTCTTTTCTTTTGGCCATTTATTTAAACTTTCTAATTCTAGATAGTTATAAATCATTTGTCTAGATACTCCTAGATATTTTGCTAGTTTTACTTTTGATATCCCTAGTTCTTGTAATAAATCGTTTAAGTTCTTCATCTTTTCCTCTTTCTCTCTCCTACTCTATTTAATCTTTATGATTTTATTTTACAACAGTTTACAATGACAAGTCAAGTGTAAAATTAAAGTAAAGGTGAAGTTTTCGTTTGTTTAGAGATACCAAAGTTTTTTTCCGTCTTTTCGTACTTCTTTTATTATTCCTCCTCCGATCATTTCTTCTCCTAAATATATAACGCATGCTTGTCCCGGTGTTACTGCTTTTGCACTTTCGTAAGTTACTTTTATTTCTTCTTCTGTTATATATTTTATTGTGATCGGTACGTCTTCTCCGCGGTATCTAAATTTGCATGTGGCAAATGTAGGTTTAGTGCTACTTATGTAGTTCATGTTTTCTATTATCGCTTCTGTTGATGTTAGGTATTTGTTATCGTCTCCAAATGCTACATAGAGTATGTTTTTTTCTGTGTCTTTTCCACATACGTAGTGACGTTTTTCATGACCGTTTATTCCAACGTTTCGTCTTTGTCCGATTGTATAATTCATTAGTCCATTATGTTTTCCAATGATTTGGTTTGTTTCTATGTCTATTATGTCTCCGCTTTGTCCTTTTATATAGTTTTGTACGAATTGTTGATAATGTCTTTCTCCTATAAAGCATATTCCTGTGGAATCTTTTTTCTCAGCTACAGGTAGGTTGGCTTTTTTTGCTATTTTTCTTACTTCTTCTTTTGTTAATCCTCCAACTGGGAAGAGTACATCTTTGAATTGTTCGGCTTTTACTTGGCTTAGAAAGTATGTTTGATCTTTATTATTATCTATCCCTCTTAATATTTTGTTTCCTTCTTTTCTTGCGTAATGTCCTGTTGCGATTAAGTCTGCTCCTAGGTTTTTTGCTTCTTTTTTGAATATATCAAATTTGATGTATTTGTTGCACATTATGTCTGGGTTTGGTGTTCTTCCTTTTTTTAATTCGTCTAAAAAGTATGCAAAAACAGAATCCCAGTATTCTTTTATAAAGTCAACTCTATAAAGTGGAATTCCTAGATTGTCACATACTTTTTTTGCGTCTATATAGTCTTGTTCTTGAGGACAAATTCCTTCTGTTATTCCTTCTGGATCACTGTTTATGTTTGAGTCCCAATTTTTCATGAATAGTCCTATTACTTCATATCCTTCTTTGTCTAATAGATATGCTGTTACTGCACTGTCTACTCCTCCACTCATTCCTACTACTACTTTCATATTTTTTCGTCTCCTTAGTTGTTATTATATAATATTTTGTACAATAAGTCTATATTATTAGATTTATGAGTAGTGGATTTAAGTATATTTCTAGTATGCTTGATATTAAGCATATGATTGTGACACTTATAAATAGTATGCCAATTTTTTTGATAAATGCTTTTAGGTTGATGTTTTCTCCATTGTATGTGCATTTCATTAGTTTGTATGAGAAGTGTATTAGTATGCTGCCATATATTATTAGTGTTATACACATTATTATGTGATGTGGTATTATTGATAGTATACTTATTAGTATTCCTTTTATTTTGTATGTTAGTATTATACTTGAGATTAGAAAACCTATTAGAAATCCTTTGTAGAAGTTTATTAATAGTATGAGTGGTGAGAATAGATAGATTATGCTACTTATGGTCATTATAAATATGTATATAAAGTTATATTTGAAACTTATGAATAGATTTGATATTGTCGCTGATGTGCCATTTCCTATTTGTGTAAAGTAATCCGTTATTTCTTCTTTTATTATTAGTTTGTCTAAGGATGATGTGAATAGTAAAAATATTATTCCTGCTAGTATTCCTAGTATTAGTAGTGCTGCATTAATGATTATAATTCTTTTATCAATTAATTTTTTCATATTAAAGTATATTAATTTGTTTGATTTTTATGAGAAAAATTTATATAATATTGTTTAGGTGAAGAAAAGTGAAGAAGAATACAAAAAAACTAATACTTAGAGTACTAGTTTGGTTATTTTTAATAGTACTGATTGGAAGTTTCATTCTTGGAACTATGGCCGGTGCTGGTTTAATAGGGTAACAGGTTTATCCTATTATTTTTTTGTTCCTCCATATCTTCTTTCTCTTTTACTATATTCTTCTAATGCTTTTTTTACTTCGTTCATTTTAAAGTCAGGAAAGTATAGTTCACTAAAGTATAATTCTGCATATGGTGAGTTGTATAACATAAATCCTGATAGTCTTAATTCTCCACTTGTCCTTATTATTAGATCTATTGGTGGTAAGTCGTTGTATAGGTTTTGTCTGAATGTTTCTTCAGTTATTTCATCTATGTTTATTTCGTTGTTTTGTACTTTTTTTATTAGTTTTTTTGTTGTGTCTATTATTTCAGCTTGTCCTCCATAGTTTAAGCATATATTTAGTATTCCGCCAGTGTTATTTTTTGTGCTTTCTACTATTTCATCCATCGCTTTTAGTACATCTTTTCTTAGCGGTTCTCTTTTCCCTGAAAAGATTAGTTTTATGTTGTCTTCGTTATATGTTTTTTTTAGTTCTTTGAATCCTTTTATGAATAGATCCATTAGGTAAGTGACTTCTTTTTCGCTTCTTTTGAAGTTATCAGTAGAAAATGCAAATATGCTTAGGATCTTTACTCCTTCTTTATATATGTGTTTGCTTATTTCTTTGATGGTGTTGTATCCTTCTTTATGTCCATCACTTTTTTTGTTTCCATGTTCTACAGCCCATCTCCTATTTCCGTCCATTATTATTCCTACATGGTAAGGTATATTCTTTTCGTTCATAAAACCTCCTTTTTAGTTTTTTATTAGACTTAATCCTACTTGTTTTTTTTCTATATCTATTTTGTCAACATAGCATTTTATAATGTCTCCTACATTTACTATTTCGTTAGGGTCTTTTATAAAGTTTTTACTAAGTTTTGATATGTGTATTAGTGCATCGTTTTTAAGTCCTATGTCTACAAATGCTCCGAATGAGGCTACGTTTCTTACTGTTCCTTCTATGCTCATTCCAATGTTTAAGTCTTCTATTTTTAGTATGTCACTTTTTAAGATTGGCATTTCTAATTCGTCTCTTGGGTCTAATCCTGGACTTTTTAATTCTTTTATTATGCTTTCTGTTGTGTATATATTTATTCCAGTCTCTTTAGATATTTTTTCTGGGCTTGCATCTTCTAATACTTTTTTAAATTCGCTTGTTTGTATGTTTTTTACATCAAGGGTTAGATGTTTTAGTATTGTTTTGGTGTCTTCATAGTTTTCAGGGTGTATTCCTGTGTTGTCTAAAGGATTTTCACTGTTTGGAACTCTTAGAAACCCTATCGCTTGTTCATATATTTTTTCTGTTATTCCTTTTATGTTTTTTAAACTTTCTCTATTTGCAAAGTTATGTTTCTTTTTGTATTCCATTATTCCATCAATGGCTTTTTTGTTCATTCCACTTATGTATTTTAGTATGCTTCTAGAGGCTGTGTTTATGTTTATTCCAACTTTATTGACTATGCTCATTACTGAGTAGTCTAATTCTTCTTCTAGGTTTTTTTGGTTTACATCGTATTGGTACTCTCCTACTCCTATAGATTTTGCATCTATTTTTACTAATTCACTTAGTGGGTCTTGTACTCTTCTTCCAATACTTATTGCACTTCTTTTTTCAACTGTTAAGTCTGGGAATTCTTCTATTGCTAGTTTGCTCGCTGAGTATATGCTTGCGCCTGCTTCTGATACTATTATGTATTTTACTTCTAATCCTTTTATGCATTCTGCTACAAATGTTTCGCTTTCTCTTGATGCTGTTCCGTTTCCTATAGCAATTAGTTTTATGTTGTATTTGTCTATTAGTTCTTTTAGTGTTTTTGCACTTCCAATTTTATCGTTTTTTGGTTCGTGTGGATATATTGTTTTTACTTCTAATAGGTTTCCTTGTTCGTCTATTACTGCAAGTTTGCATCCTGTTCTATATGCTGGGTCAAATCCTAATACTACTGTTCCTTTTATCGGCCTTGTTAGTAGTAAACTGCTTAGGTTTTTGCCAAATGTTTTGATTGCTTTTTCTTCGCATTTTTCTGTGATTTCACTTCTTATTTCTCTTTCTACACTTGGTATTATTAGTCTTTTTAGCGAGTCTTTTATTGCATCTTTTACTATAGGTACTACAAATGAACTACTGTCTTTGATTATTTTTGTTTCTAAGTATTCATTTAGTGCTTCTTCTTCAAAGTCTAATGATACTGTTATTACTTTTTCTTTTTCAGCTCGATTTATCGCTAACATTCTATAGTGTTTAATGTATTTTATTTGTTCTGAGAAATCGTAATACATTTCATATGTTTTTTCTTCATCAGGATTGTTCTTTTTTACTTTTGTCTTTATTGTACTTTTGTTGTACATATAATTTCTAATCCATTTTCTATAACTTGCATTGTCACTTATCCATTCACTGATTATGTAACTTGCATTTTCTATCGCTTTGTTTATTTCCATGTTGTATCCACTTGCTAATGTTTCGATTGTTCCTGTTTTTGGGAATGACATTATTTTCTTTGCTAGTGGTTCTAATCCCATTTTTATTGCTTCGCTGGCTTTTGTTTTTTTCTTTTCTTTGTATGGTCTATATAGGTCTTCTACTTCTGCAAGTTTTGTGCAGCCCATTATTTGAGTTTTTAATTCTTCTGTTAGCATTCCTTTTTCGTCTATGAGTGCGATTACACTTTCTTTTCTTTCTAATAAATTTATGTTTCTTTTGTATTCGTCATTTATTAGTTTTATTTGTTCTTCATTAAGGTTGTTTGTTGCTTCTTTTCTGTATCTTGCTATGAATGGTATTGTTGAACCTTCACTTAATAGTTTTAATGTTGCTTCTATTTGATTTCTTTTTATATTTGTGCTGTTTTCTAATATTTTTATGATTTCTTCGTTCATTTTTATTTTTTACTCCTTTAGAGTTATTATATAATAAACATTCTTCTAATTCAAATGTTTAGTCGTTTTTTACGTCAAGTCTATTTGTTTTGCTTCATGTATCCGTCTAAAGTGAATTTTAAGATTCCTACTTTTTTGTCTACTTCGATACTTCCTGTTATTTCTGTGTCGTTATCTATTTTGCTTAGCATATCGATTAATTCTTCTTTTGTCATACTTCCTATTATTTCTTCAAGTTGATATGTTGGTGGGAACATGTATTGGTGGAATAATTCATTCATTATTTCGGATTTTGTAGTTCTGTTTAGCATTATGTTGGTTTCTATTTTTTTCCTGATTTCTTCTTTACTATTAGATTCAAAGATTATTTTTAATATTTTTGTTTTGTTATTTGTTACATATTTTGATGTTGTTAATAAGAATTCTGATAGTATTTCATGTTTTTCGTCTTCAGGATTTTCTATGTATTTTTTTACAGTGTTTATTTTTTTTTCATCATTTAAAAATTTTACGGTTTCTAAGTTACTTATTAGTAACTCAATTCTTTTTAAAAGGTTTGCATTTGTTATTTGTATTATTTCTTCTATTATGCTTTGTCCGATCACTGTTTCTATTATGTTCTCTATTATTTTAAGTGCTTCTAAGTTGTTTATTTTGTCTACTGCTTTTATATTGTAAGTATAGTTTTTGGTTTTTATTAAATCAGGATTTAATATTATTTTGCAAAATTGGCTTGTTAATGTAATGTCTTTTGTAATTATTACATTTATTATAGTATATAGTTCTTTGTCAATTGTTTCTTTTTCTTCTTCTAATTCCATATATTTATTTATAGATTCTATTAAATATCCCATTATTCTTTCATCTTTTATTTCTGATATTTTTTCTAGCATCTTTTCTTTTATTGAAGGTGAATCAATTCTCTGATGTAAAATTCGGTTAACTTTTATAAAGTATTTTAGTATGATTTCATTTTTGATTTTTTTAGACATGTTAAATGTCATAGTCCAATCTCCATTATCTGTTCTTATATAATAATCGCTAAATAACGTTACATATTCTTCTATTAATTCTTCGTTGTCTATTGTAAATAAATATTCTATTTCTTTTGATATTTCTTCACTTAAATTATATGATAGTATGTTATTTATTAATTTTATTTTATGTTCGCTGTTAATGCTGTGTAGTAATGTAATTATGTTTTCGTAGTTTGGTAATTCTAAAATGTTTGAATTTAGTACTATTTCTATTGATATGCTGTTGTAGTGTATTGGATTTAAATTTTTACATAGACTTTGTAGTATGAATTTTTTATGTGAACAGTATATGAAAGAATTGTTCATTAAACATTCTTTTATTGCTATTAGTTTATCAAATCTATCTATTTGATCTAATATTTCAAAGAAATAATTGTGTGCTAATTCCATATCACTATCATATTCTGTATTTGTAATTATTTCGTAGTAAATGTCACAGTATAGACTTGAATTTAAATTAATTATATTATCAATCGCTTTGGTAAATTGGTTGTCATTTGAGAATGCTCTTTTGTTGTTTATTATTTTTTGTAGTAATCCATAAAATTCAGGAGATATTATATTTATTGTAGAAATTATATTTAATAAATGTTTATCGATAAAGTCTTTGTTATTGTGAAATTCTATTATGTTGTTTATTAAGTATATTTGCTCTTTGTTAAATTTAAATATTTGCTCACAGTAGAATGTGAAAAAAATGCTAGATATTATCGATGCTTTAAATAAGAATGAATCTGTTAATGCTATGATTATTTCGTGATCTTTTATTTTTTTTATGTTGTCTATTACATATATATAGTGTTTACTTATTATTAGGTTTTGATTTGTCAATATTGTACTTAGTGAGTTTAATGTTTCTAATGATGCATCTTTAAATATTATTAGTGTGTTATAGGCATCTAAGAATAAGTTTTTGTTGAATAACTCTTTGCAGTTTAATAGTGTTAGTAATGGTTTGATTATATTTTCTTTGTCTTTTGTTAGTGTTATTATGTTTTTGTAATTTTCTATTTTCGCTTTGAATTTTGTTAGCATGGCGTCAATTAATTTTATGCAATCTTGTATTTTATTTTCTTTTATTTCTTTTAGCGTGCTTAGTACAATCTTTTTTACTGATTCATTTTTTATTTTTGTTAGTAGTATTAGTATTTCCTTTTTTATGTCACTTTCTACGTTTAGATTTTTGATTGTTTCAGCGTATTCATTTTCTAGCGCTATTAGCATTTTAAATTCTTCTTTGTCACTAGTATTAATTATGTCTTCTTTTAGTAAAGATATTAGTATTTCGTTTTTCATGGTTTCTCCTTCATTTTTCTTTGTTAAGTAGTATTATATATCTTGTGGTTTTTAAAGTAAAGAAAAAAGCAAAATAAAAGAAGAAGTTAGTTTTCTCCTTCTTCTAGCATTGTTCTTATAAATACTCCATAACCATTATTTACGTCGTCTATTATTACGTGTGTGACTGCTCCTATTATTTTGTCGTCTTGTATTATTGGACTTCCACTCATTCCTTGTACTATTCCTCCACTTCTTTCTAGTAGTCTTTCGTCAGTAATTTTGAATGAAATGGATTTGTTTGAGTTTATTTCATTTTTGTTTAATTTTGTGATCTCTATTTCGTATTCTTCTACTACGTCTTTTTCAGTTATTGTGTATATTTTTGCTGCTCCTGTTTTTATGTCTTTCCATTCAGCTACTTTTAGTGTTTCTTTTTCAGGAAGTGTTTTATTGTATTTTCCAAATATTCCTACACTTTTGTTTTCATTAATTGTTCCAAGTTGTTTTTCGTATAGTATTGTCGCATTTTTGCTTCCTACTGCTCCATCAACACTTCTGTCTATTCCGTTTACGTAACTTTCATATATGTTTCCACTTTTAACTTCTACTCTACTTTTTGTTTCGTTCATGATTATTTCGTGTCCGAGTGCACCATATATTTTTGTTTTTGGGTCTATATATGTTATTGTTCCTATTCCTGTTACTTTTTCTTTTATGTATAGCCCAGTTTTATAGACTCCTTCATCTTTTATTAGTGTTAGTTTTGCGTTTTTGATTTTTCCATTTCTTTTTATTTGTATGTTTACTTCATTATTTTTGATGTTTTTCTCTATTGCAGCACTCATTTCATTTATTGAGTCTACGTTTACCCCTTCTATTGTTAGTATTATGTCTCCTACTTCTAGTGTTTCACTACCAATGTATTTACCATTTACTTTATAGAATCCTACTACTATTAGTCCTTCTGAGTTTATTTCTATTCCAATGTTTTCTCCTCCTGGTATTATGTTTTCTGAGTAGGCTAGCATGTTCAGTGGTAATAGTATTATTATTGATAGTGTTAATAATATTTTTTTCACATTCCCACCTCGTTATTACTTTTTACTTTTTTTGTTTAAAAAAACTACCAATTTATTCTTATTGGTAATTTTTGTTATTCTTCTACTTTGTAATCGCTTAGCGAACCGTCTTCGTTTAGTATTTTGTTTACTGTTTTGGTAGCATTTGCTAATGATTCTTCACAAAAGTTTAAGTGTCCCATCGCTTCTTCGTATTTTTTTAGCATGTCGTTTAGGGGAACTTCTCCTTTTTCTAATTCTCTTATTATTTCTTCTAAGCATAGTAGTGAACTTTCAAATGTTTTTTCTTCTGTCATTATTTTTTCCTCCTTAATTTTTGGGTTTTAGATTCTTCTATTAATTGTATTATTTTGTCGCTTTGTTGTTTTTTAGCAATGTCTAATGCTGTTTCTCCATTTTTGTTTTCTATTTCTATATCAGCATTTCTTGATAGTAGTATTTCTACTGCCCTGGCGTTGTTTTGTTTTGCTGCTTCTATTAGTGGTGTGTTTCCATATATGTTAATGCTGTTTATGTTTGCATAATTTTTTATTAGTATTATAAGTTTTTCTAATTCTAGAGTTTGTACACTGTAATGTAATGGTGTGTTTCCTATAGAATCTTTTATGTTGATGTATGCACCTTTTTCTATTAAATATTTTACTTCTATTGTTTCTAAATATAATGTTGCTTCACAAAGTAAAGCATGTCCTTCTTTGTTTATGTAGTTAATGTTCGCACCTTTTTGTATTAGTTTTTTCATGTATTTTAGATGTTCTTCCGTGCGATTTCTAGTTTCTTTTGTTATACTGTTTATTAATTTTTCGCTAAGTGCATTTACTGAGTTTTCTACAATGTCTCTTAATGTTTCACTTTTTGGATTGATTTTACTCCAATAGAATTTGTCTTTATCCATTTGTTTCCCTCACTTTACTTGTTATTGTTCCATCTTTTATTTTTGTTATTATTATGCTATCTTTTTCTATGTCATTTATGCTTTTTATTATTTTGTCGTTTATTAGTGTTAGTGAATATCCTTTTTTGAGAACGTTTTCTGGATTTAATAATTCTAGTTTTATTTTGATGTTTTCTATTTTTGATGTGTTATTTTCTATTTTTCTACTCGATAGGTTGTATAGTTTTTCTTTTATGTTTTGTATTTTATTTGGTTCTATTTCTAGTCTGTGTTTTATGGTTGTTATTAGTTTTTCTAATAGGTTGTCTAGTTTTTGTTCTTCTTTTTCGTACAGACTTAGTGGATTGTTTAGTATATAGTTATTTTTATATTTTTTTATTGTTTCTTCATATGTTCCTAGTTTTTTTGTTAGTACACTTATTATTCTTGATTTGTAATCACTTAGATATCTTGATATTTCTAATTGATTAGGCACGACTAATTCTGCTGCTGCGGTTGGTGTAGGCGCTCTTAAGTCTGCTACAAAGTCACTTATTGTATAATCAATTTCGTGCCCTACTGCACTTACTATAGGTTTGGAACAGTTATGTATTGCACGCGCTACTATTTCTTCATTGAATGCCCACAAGTCTTCAATTGATCCTCCACCTCTTCCTAGTATTATGACGTCTACATCACTGTTATCAGCGTTTTCTATCATTTTTACTATGTTTGTTTTTGCTCCTTCTCCTTGTACTAGTGTTGGGAATAATATTATTTCAGTTAGTGGGAATCTTCTATTGATTGTACTTATTATGTCTTTTACCGCTGCTCCTGTTGACGCTGTGATTACTCCAACTTTTTTTGGTATTCTTGGTAGTTTCTTTTTTATTCCTTCTTCAAATAGTCCTTCTTGTGATAACTTTTTTTTGAGTTCTTCAAATAGTATGTATAAGTTTCCTATTCCGTCTTCTCTCATGCTTGTTACATTTATTTGATAGTTCCCTCCTGCGACAAAGACGTTTACTTTTCCTCTGACTTCTACATTCATTCCGTCTTTTGGTATAAAGTTTAGTCCTGCTCCTTGGTAGTTAAACATTACTGCATTTATTTTACTGTTTTCGTCTTTTAGACTGAAGTATAGATGTCCCCTAGTATGAAATTTTAGGTTGCTTATTTCTCCTTTTATGCAAACAAAGTTTAGGAATTCGTCTCTGTCAAATATAGTTTTGATGTAATTGTTTAGGTCACTAACGGTTAGATATATTTCTTCATTCATTGTGTACCTCATTGTTTAGTATTTCATCTAGTACAGCATTTAGCATTTTTGTTATTTTTTCATCGCTAAATTTTTTTGATAGTTCTATTCCTTCGTTTATGCTTACTATGTGCGGTGTGTCTGTGTATAGTAATTCGTAAACACTCATTCTAAATATTGCTTGGTCTATGTTTCCAAGTCTTTTAATTGTCCATTCTTTCATATATTTGTTTATTAGTTCGTCTATTCCTTCTTCTTTTTCTAATGTGTTTGTTACAATCTTTTTTACGAATTCATCATCGGACGGGTTTATTTCTTTCATTATTGTTTCAATGTTATATTCTAATTTTTCTTTTCTATATACGTTTATTTGATATAGTATGATCATTATTTTTTCTCTTAATTCGCTTCTA
>JAAVYQ010000015.1 GCA_022791215.1 Bacilli bacterium
CTATACTTAGGAGCCGAACATAGTAAAGAAAGTGATTCATACAAAGAATATTTCATAGAATTCATATTTGATAGCCTATGTGGTCATAACAATAAATATTTAGAAGAATCAGAAAGAAAAATATTACAAGAAGAACTATATAAAAAAATAGAAACAAGAAGCATCAAAAAAATAGATTACCAAAATTTAATGAGTAGCCCTGAAACTATCAAAACAATATTCTATCTAAAATTCGGAAAAATATCTAGAAACATGAATTACATAGAAGACATTCCATACAAAATAATAATGCACTTAAACACAAAACACATCAACCAAATAATAAAACTAATGGACTTAAAAAATGAAGATGAATTATCTAATATATATTCATATGCAATTAGGCTATATCTAGCATTTGGACTAGAAAAATCATTATTAATACTACAAGGAAAGTTCGGTTCCTTAAACTTTAAATTTTATGAAAATTTAGGAAAATTAGATATTAAAGACATTGAACTAATAAAAGAAGGAAATAAATACATACCAAAAACACCTGAGCATTTTAATCATTTCATGTTTGCTAATAATCAAAACAACCATTTTTCTGAAATGTTAAATGGAAAAGAACCTAAATTAAATGAATATTGGAGTTATTTATTTAACTATTTCAAAGAAATCAAAGAAAGATGTAATGGAACATTAACGATTAAAAAATTAAATATAATACTAAAAGAACTTTCACCTACTCAAGATATAGACGACATCGCACCAGACAACTATAAATTATGTGAAAACAATATACTAAACGATGTTTTTCTAGGAAACAAAACTAAAAAACCTAAAGAAGAAATATACAAAAAATTACTAGACATATACGAACGGATGAAAAAAAGAATAGAATCTAGTATACCATACATTAAAGGGAAAGCATCTAATGGGTACACATATGAAATGATGAAATTAAACGATCCAATTGTATTTACCTTAGGCTACAAATGTGACTGTTGCATAAGAGTTGGAGACATTGCTCATAAACATATAGAACATGCCACTCTATGTAGGAATGGTAGAATTCTAATAACATACGACGAAAATGGTAACATCGCATCCTTCACCCCACTAAAAAGAAACGGAGAAGTATTAATAGCCAACAGCATAGAATGCCTACATAAAGAATTAAACCCTAAAGCAATTACTGCAACAAAAGAAGCACTTGAAAACATTGCAAAACTGTCACAATCAAATAAAAAAGAAGAAACTCCAATAAATCTTATATGTATAGGAAAAGGAGCATATGCCAAGCCTGATGGAATTCCATTCCCGCCTGACATCAGCACACCGACTATATATGAAAAAGACGACATCAATTATCAATCTACAGATTTCTATCACACCAAACTCATAATTATCTACCAAAATCCAAGTATAAACTTACACCAAATAAAATATGGAAACCCAACTATTAGTTATAAAGACCCTAGGAATGAAATAAGAAAGGTAAGTTTTAAAGGTATAATTAATAACGAAATAGAAAATGCTTTAAATATAATAAACGCTGTAAGATATGCTAACACTAGCCTAGAAAACTTAAAAAACTTTAAAAAATGTGGAAAATACGGAATAAACGAATGCGTTTACAATGATGATTGGTACATACTAACTACTATAGATGGCAAAATTTATGGAGAATACATAAAATATGATGAACGAGCACAAATAGAATACGAAATAACATATAAAGAAATATCGCAAAAACTTGAAAAAGACGACAAAAATACACTTACTAAAAAATTCAAATAAAAAGAGATTAGAATTTGAACTGATCTCTTTTAAAATACCTAAATAATTAACTAATACTCTGAGTCGTAAAATCTCCAAAACCTAACTTAGACAAAACATCATTAAGTTTAAACATAATATTTTCTAAATCTTGTTCACTAAGTGCATTAACATCTATAGCATTAGAGACATCAAATGACGGAACATCCACCCCATTAACAGTAGTAAATTGACCATCCAAAGAAACATTATACTTTTCTCCAAACACATTCATATTCATACCTAAATAAAAGTCAAATGTCCTCTCATTATCTTGTATATCAATATTATCTAGTATAAAAAACAAATTAATAGGAACACCTTGAGAATCAATAGAAACATTAACCTCAAATTTATCATCCTTAGAAACAACATAACCACTGATAATATCTAACCCATTATTACTAAGATAAAATTCTACATTATCAGTATTCTCATAAACCTTAAACTCAGCATCACTAGAAACAATTGAAAACTCAAATAGCTCATCAACATTACTATAACTAAGTAAAACATCACCAACATTTAACCTAGACATTAAGACTTCCTTATTTTTAACATAAAGTGAAACAAAAACCGTATCACTCAAACCTTCACTTTCCTCATAATTCTCAAAATAACTATTAAGTAAAGACTCCACTTCATCAACATCTACATTATACAAATTTGAAATTGACTCTAACAAATCACTATTATCTAAAATTCCCTCTAAAATAAAGTTTATAGTTCTATTAAAATTATAATCATCCAAAACATAAGTATACTTTTCTACATTATACTTAACATCCTTCAAAACTATTCTTTCATCAGTAACCTCAAAATAATCCTTATCCAAAGAATCGATTAAAAGATCCTTCAAAGACTTTAAAACAAACCTCAATTCATCATAATCTATTTCTTCCCCATTTAACTGTTGAGAAAAATCAAAACCAAACGAGTCATTTTGTCCTAGCAAAAGAACCTTATCAAACAGTTCATCACTCTTAAAATAACTATTACCTTCCAAATAAGAAATCAAAACTTTAATAATACTCTCATCAAACTTACTAGCACTTAACTCCAAAAAAGACTTTTCATTTTGATAATCCACTACCATATCTACGCTATAAGATAACCCATCATATTCTTTAAAAACATCCAAATTACTATTAATACTAAAATTTGAATACATCCTTACTGGCTCAGTCGGCACATTAAAATTATTAGAATCGTCAATATTTTCTAAATTACTTTCCAACTTAAAATAAGCATTATTAATAGCGGTCCTAAAAACACTCACAGGATTACTTCTAAAAAAAGTAAAATACACAAACAGCATAACACCAATCAAAGCGAGAACTACACTCACACCAACAATCAATTTCCAAACATTACTATTCTTTTCTTCCATAATACCACTTCCTACTCCTAAATCAAAGAAATTCCATTAAACTCAAGCAAAAACATAACAATAGTACCTATCAACAAAAACGGTCCAAATGGAACAACATTTTCATTACTCTTTCTAAGCAAAACCAAACTTACAATCAATGCCAAACTAGAAGAAATAAGTAAACTAGTAACAGCATTAATCAAACCTAAAGACAAACCAATAGGCACCATAAGCTTAATATCACCACCACCTAAACTCTCCTTCTTAAAAGCTTTATCACCTAATATCTTAATTAACCACATAAGTAAAAACATAATAATAGCACTTGCCACATAAAATAAAATATCCTTAAAATTTATATAATAAATATAAATCCCCAAAATCAAAAGAGTCCCTACTACCAAAACACGATCACTAATATAAAAATACTTAAAATCAGTAACAATAGTAACTAACAACATACTTACTAACACGATAGAAACAAAAAACTCTTTAGTAATTCCAAAATAAAGATAAGAAGCCAAGAAAAGAAGTCCACCCAAAAGTTCAATAACAAAATACATCATGCTAATCTTTTCCTTACAAAAATAACACTTACCCTTTAAAAATATAAAGGAAAAAAG
>JAAVYQ010000016.1 GCA_022791215.1 Bacilli bacterium
GTTCTCCAGGTGTACAATCTAAATAAATACATAATGTGAGCAAAGTTTGATAAGTAATACCACTAGCCTCATTACGACATATACTTCTAATATTCTTAGCATCTAATCCAGTATCTTTAACTAGTTTATAAGGTGTAATATTCTTTTTTTCTAAAATTTCTTTAAGTTTATTAGATATTTTATAATTCATAAAAGTTCTCCTCTTCTATTAATAATTTTAAACTAGAAATTCAATTACCATAAAGGGCTTATAGTACGTATATAACAAAAATACAATTAGAGGGTGTACAAACCCTATAGATTGATATATAATATATTTAAGGTGTAAGGGTAGAAAGAGAGGAAAAATGAAAAATAACTTTCTAAAAGTGATAGTAATACTCGTAGTAAATTTATTGATTTTAACTGGGTGTCAAACTAAAGAAAAAAATAATAGCATTATAGAAAAAAACGAAATGCTCAGTTACACAATTGATGGAAAAAAAACAGATAAGAAAATAACAAAAGAAGATGGCTACATAGTTAATAAAATTATTTGTAATAATGGGACTGATTTAATGTGGGATAATGATAACTGGGAAGTAGAGTTCACAACAATAAAAAGTAATGATAGTTGTGTAGTTGATTACACTGAGGATACAAATAGACAAGGATATCGCGTTACTATAACTTCAAATATGCCTGAGTCTTTAGATAGTTTATCTAAGGCAACAACAGAAAACGGTACTGTTAAAATTTATTCAAAATCTAAAATAGAAAGTGTTACTGAATGTAATGGAATAATTGAAGATAATAAATTAATAATTAGTAATGTAAGTTCAAATCAAACATGCAATATAATAGTTGAACTAAAAACATTAGCAGATACAATAAAATTAAAATACCAACCTCAACCTGGGAGAACAGATTTTTCAAATATAGATAATGGTACGCCAAGATTATATACAGATATGGACGACCAAGGAACTACATACTATTTTAGCGGTAATGGAACTAATATGAACAACTGGGTATTTTTCGTTGGAAAAATGTGGAGAATAATTAGAATAAACGGAAACGGAAGCATACGACTATTATATTCAGGAGACGGAATTGATGCATCTGATCTAGGAAGTAGTGCATTTAATAAAACGTATAATGATCCAATATATGTAGGATGGAAATATGGAGCAACAGGAAGTTTATCAAATAATAGAACAAATGAAAATTTAAGTACAATTTATAGTAAAGTAGAAATGTGGTATAATAGTTTAAATTCTGAAAATAAGAAATATATAGATAATAATGCAATATACTGTAACGATAGAGAATTAGCAAGTGGAAATTTATACAGTACAATTAGTACTTTCTACTATGAAGCATCAAATAGATTAAGTCCATATTCAAGTGATACCCCTACTTTTAAGTGTAAAAATGAAAATGATAGATTTAATATATTTGGGTTAATGACAGCAGACGAAATAGTTTATGCTGGAGGAAAACACGGAACAAGTAGTTATTACGCTTATTATTATCTTAATAAAAATAAAGGAAGTATAACAGGAAGTAATGCGTGGTGGACAATGTCGCCTAATATATGGGTTGGTGAAAATACTCAACAAGTAACATCATTTGCTGTACGTGGTAGTGATTATCCTGGAGCATTATTTGCTGAAACAGTACATGCTAATCGTGTCATAAGACCAGTAATTTCCTTAAAATCAGAAGTTCAAGTCACAGGTGGAGATGGCTCAGGTTCAAATCCTTACACTGTATTGATGCCTTGAATTTAAAAATATGCAAACTTGTAAACTATATTGTTTTACTGTATAATAAACAATAGAAAGAGGGTTTGAAAATGAAAGATAAATATAATTTAACAAAAGAAGAAAATATCTTTATAGCCAAAAGAAACATAGTAGACTATATTTGGAAAAGTGCCAATTTAGAAGGCATAGCAGTTACTTACCCTGAAACTCAAGCAATATATGATGGAGGAATAGTAAATGGACTAACAGTCAACAATATAATTGCAATAAACAACTTAAAATATGCGTGGGAATTCATACTAGAAAATAACAATATAGAATATGATTTCAAATTTTTATGTCACTTACAAAAAATAATATGTGATAAATTAATCTTAGAACAAGCATTAGGAAAAATAAGAACAACACCAGTTAATATTGGAGGAACTAATTGGAAACCTCAATTACCTATAGAAAGCCAAATAAAAGAAGAATTAGAGCAAATACTAAATCAAAAAATAAAAACGAAAACTGAAATAGCGATAGAAACAATGTTATGGATAATGCGAAGACAAATGTTTATAGACGGAAACAAAAGAGTAGCGATGTTATATGCAAACAAAATAATGATAGACAATGGCTGTGGAATAATAACAATCTCCAAAGAAAATCAAACTGAATTCTATGAAAAATTAATAAAATACTATGAAACAGGAGAAAAAGAAGATATCAAAAAATGGATATACGAAACAAGCATTGATGGAATCAACTTATAAAAAGTAATGATATAGTAAAATCTGTAAACACTAAAAACAGGTGATTACATGAGCATATGGAAAAAAGAAGGATACATACATAACATATTAGAACAAGACATAGAAGTAAACACACTAATAATAGGTGGAGGACTTACAGGATTACTAACAGCATACTATCTAAATAACACATCGACATGTGTAATAGAAGCGAGGACAATAGGAAGTGGAGTAACAAAAAACACAACAGCAAAAATAACATACCTACAAGAGAACATATATAGCAAAATAATAAAAAACAGTAACAGAGAAAATGCAAGACTTTACTTAAAATCTCAAATAGAAAGTGTAAATGACTTAAAAACACTAATAGAAAAAGAAAACATAAAATGTGAACTAGAACCAACACCATCATACATATTCACAAGCAAAAAAAGCAAATTAGCAAAATTAAAAGAAGAAGTATACTTTCTAAAAAAGAACAACATAAAAATAAATAAACAAAACTTACCAATAAACTATAAAACAGTCGCAGCATACAAAGTAAACAATACATATACATTCAATCCACTAAAATTTATAACGGGACTATACAAAACATTACAAAACAGGAACATACAAATTTACGAAAACACCAAAATAGAAAATGTAAAAAAAGACAAAGACCTATACATATGTAATGTAAACGAATACAAAATAAAAGCCAAAAAAATAATATATGCGACTAACTATCCATATTTCCTAAACCCCTTATTGATGCCATTAAGAGTAAGCATAGAAAAATCTTATATAATAGTATCTAGAATTACTGAAGACAAAAACTTTTCATGCATAAATATAGAAAAGCCTATATATTCATGTAGATACTATAAAGAAAAAAATAAAAAATATCAAATATCATTAGGAAGATCACACAACCTAGCATTTAGCCAAAATGACAAAAAGAATTTTGAAAAACTAAAAAAACAATTTAGACTTAAAGAAGTTGACATATTACATGAATACACAAACACAGACATTATAACACCTGACTATATGCCACTTATAGGCAAAATAAAAGAAAACATGTATATCTCAACAGGATACAACACATGGGGAATGACAAATAGTATACTAGGAGCAAAAATACTAAGTGACATAATAAATCAAAAAGAAAACCAATATACAAAACTATTCAATCCAAAAAGAATAAACAAATCAAACATAAAAAAACTACCATATTATATAATCACAGGAATATACAGTTACATAAGTTCAAAACTGATAAAAAACAAGACATGGAATAAAGGAAAAGCGAAAACCCATCATAAAATAGGAGTAAACATAAATATATATAAAGACGAACAAGGAAAAGAACACAAAGTAAAAAACAAATGTCCTCACCTTGGATGTGGACTAATATTTAATGAAATAGAAAAAAGTTGGGACTGTCCATGTCACAGCTCTAGATTTGATATAGATGGAAACTGCATAAAAGGACCGAGTAACCAAAATATAAAAATAGACTTGTGCGTTTATAATAGAAGTATAACAAATTTAACAAACTAGCAAGAAGATATATGATAGA
>JAAVYQ010000017.1 GCA_022791215.1 Bacilli bacterium
GTATTTTTTTGTATACGCGACTGAAAAGGAGGTTTTTATGAATTATAATTATATTTATAATAGCTTATTAAATTATATGGATTTATTTAAACAATATTTAGCGTCAAATGGATTAAGCTACTCTTCGCCTGATAATTCTCAGTATGATCAATTGAATGTTATAGAATTGTTTAAAAAATTGGATAATATAAAAAAAGGACTTTATTCTTCTAATAGTACTTTACAATTAAATGAGGCTATTAGTGAGTTTATTTCTATTAAATATAATCCTATGTTTATCTCTATTATTGATTCAGTATATAATTCTGAGTGTACTAGATCTTTAAAAAAAGTTTCTACTAGATAACTTTGTATATTTTTTTGTCCTTTTGTTGACTTTCTACTCTTTTTGTGGTAATATTATATACACAAAAGGGGGAAAAAATATGAATATTGATATGAGGATTTATAGTGATATGTTGGACGTTAAAGAAACTTTAGAAAGATTTTTAAGTCAAAAAACAAGAGAATTTACTGAAGTACATTTAAGATTAAGAGGTATAAGTAATATTGTGTCAGTTGATGATATTAGCATATTAGTTGATTTGGATGAAATAAAACAAAAATTGGATATGATTTCTGCTGATTATTTGAAAGCTAAGACGTTTTTAGATTCTATTAAGAATATTCTTTCTATGGTGAATAAAGATCCTGATAGTGCTATAGAAAAATTTGATTTACTTAAAGCCATAATTAAAATAAATGGTATTATTAAGAATCCAAATGATGATAGCTCTTTACGTAAGAAAATTTAGCCTTTTGGCTTTTTTATTTTGCATTATAACCATATTTTCCGTCGTCGTATTTAATTATAGATGTTATTAGCAAGAATATTATGCTTATTATTAGTATTCTTTTTAATGATGCTTTTAATATATATAATATTATAAATATTATTGTTCTCGTTAAATTGTTTAGGATTTCTATAAATATTACGTATTCTTTTGTTGAGTAATTTTTTCCATATGCATACGTGTTTCTTTGCGTTATTACATCTAATGCTGATTTAAAGATTCCTTCAAAAAATGTTATTATTAAGAATAACTTTGTATTTATTATTGTTAGTTTAAGTATATAGATTATTCCTAGAAATATTATCGATAATTTTAAATAGTCTTTTTTGTTTTTGTCCATTTTTTTGCTTAGATAGTATATGTATATTATACTCCCTATTCCACTAATTATATTTATTATTCCAATATAGTCAAATTCTTTTTTTATGTACAAATATACATATATTGGAAATATTAAATTGGCTATGTATCTGAATTGTTCTAATATGTTAAATGCATAGTTTTGTATTGGGAATGTTTTTACTATTTCTTTAATTTTTGTCTTATTTTTATTTGTTTCTTCTTTTATTTTTATTAATGGCATTATACTTATTATCATTAATATTAAAACGATTATTGTTAATGTTATAAATCCAAAGTTAGTAAGTATTTTGGCGCCTAGGTATGCAGCTGGTATTCCACCTAGTATTGTGAATATTGAGTATAGACTGACATTGTCAGTTACTTTTTTGTCTTCTATTATACTAAGTGCATATGTATGTCTTCCTATCCAATACATCATCAGATATATTGAATATATTATTGAAAGTATTATTAATGAAGTTATATTAATGTTAATGAAGTTTAGGTATATGTATGTAGCACTAAAGAATATGCTGCTTGTTATCATAAGTTTTGTATATGATAATAAGTTCCCTATTTTATATATTATTGGTATAAATAGTGTGCAAAAGAAGTATTTTAAAACATGAAAAAGAATTATTTCTCTTATACTAAATCCTTTATCATAAAGTATTAATGGAATGAACAATTCAACTAAAAGTTTAGCAAAACTTGTGATTATTACAAATATATTAAATCTTTTTAAATTTGACATGCTATCTTTTGCTTCTTTCTTTTATTATGTTTTCTATTTCTTTTGTGCATATGATGTCTATTCTAGTTATAATAAATCCACTTGTTTTGTATACCGCGGCTAATTCTAAGTCTCCAGTTTCTTTTAAATCTTTTAATACTTCTTGTGACAGTTTTTCTTCAATGTTATTTGTCATTGATGTGTTTAGCCTATAAGCTTTGGTAAACTTTTTTGTTTTAATTTCAACTTCTATTATTGTTCCTTTCAATCCATAAAATAATTCATTTATTTTTTTTGAATTTAGTGAAGAAAAATAAATTCTTTTGTATTCTTCTTTATATTTATTAGCATTTTCTTTTCCACTTAATGCATTTATTAATAAAAATAAAGATAAAATAATTATGGTAATTATTGTAAATATTTTCTTCATACTTCACACCTGTTTTTAGTATGAAAAAAGAGTTTATTTTTATTCAGTAAACTCTTCTTTTTTTCAATTATTTTATATTTTTTATTTAATAAACATTCCTTTGAAAAATCTTGCTATTAAAAGTGTAATTATGTAACTCGTTTTTCTTAGTTTTTCTGCTAAGGGTTGATGATATAAATATGCATCTTCTTCCCAAGAATTGTTTTGAAAATTAAATACTCCTTCATATACTTTATATTCTTCTAAATTATTTGATAATTCTTTAATTGTATAATAATTTTTTGTTTTAAAGTTTTGTATGTTGCAAAAATCTCTTAATATATGAATAGTAAATTCACAGCATGTGTATGCTTTTTTTACATTTACTTGTTTTCGGAATAAGTAAGTCAATATTGATAAATAGTTGTAGATATATTCATTTTCATGTTTTTCTAATTCTTTTATGTATTCTTTTAATTTTTTGTACTGTTGTCTTGTTAATTCAATTTTGAAAATCTTAACTTTAGTTTCTTGATCATTAGTTGTGTATCTTAAACTAGATTCTTTTACCAGTCCAGCATAAAAGGTAGAGTTTTTATATTTTCTAGAGAATGAATATAGTTTTTTAAACTCTTTATCAAATGATATACTACAATGGTTATATTCATAACCAGTCATTTTTCTTAAAAATTTACCTGTTTTTAACGGTGTCTTTGTAAGTAATACATATAGATTATGTTTATTTTCCATTGTTTTCCTCCTTTTTATTTTAATACTAATTTTTTTACATTTGAGTATACTTCTTCATGAATTTCTTCTGGTGTTTTTATTATTCCATTTGATACGCATTCTAAAATTTTAAAGTCATATAATTTTGCCATTTCAAAGTACGTATCTTCAGCAACTTTATTATAGTTATCATTTGCTTCATTTTGATCTAATACTTCTTCTCTTTTAGATTTTATTATTTTTTGTCCGTCTAAAGGCATATGTAAGAATATCCTTAAATCTGAATTTGGTAATCCTAGTAATTCTAATTCTAGTTTTTCTATCCATTTAAATCCTTCTATTCTTTCTTCTTTTGTACGTAACTTTGATACTTGGTATCCCATATTAGAATATATGTATCTATCTAGTATAAGTATTTCATTTTCAGCTTTGTATTTTAGAATTTCATTTAGGTGATATTTTCTATCTGCTGCATAGTATAGTGACGCTACTTGCCAATCGACATTTGGTGCAGTTTCAGGAAACCATCCTTCACAGGTTTCATGTTTTCCTAAAAATGGTCCTCCTATTATTCTTCCAGTAGGTGAACTATATACTGGAAATGACATTTGTTCTACTTTTATATTTTCTCTTTTTAATCTTTCTTTTAACATTTTTGATTGTGTCTCTTTGAATGAACAATCTGTCCCTTCAATTACTACTATTTTTCCCATAATACCCTCCTACTTAATTTTAGCATATCTTTCTATATTTTGTTAAGAGTTTTTATATATTTTTATTTTATTGGCTTTTTTATATTTTATATTCTCTATTATAAAATTGTTTTCGTCTATGCTTTTGTCTAATTCTATCATTATTAAGTTTTCTTTTTTAAAGTTAATTAATATTTTCGTGTTTCCATTTATTGCAAGAAAACTAGGTGTAAATTCTTCTAAGTATTCTTTTACTTGCTTTTTTTTGAATATGCTTTTTATTGTGAATCTCTTTTTTGTCTCTTTTTTTGTGAGTACATATATATTCCAACTAGATGTATAATTCTTTTTTATTATTTCACTGTATGCTTGATATCTATTTTTATATTTTTTCATTTCTAGTGGTTTATTGATTTTTAATAGTGGTAATGGTTCTTCATTTGTTATATTATCTTGATTTATGTTAGTTAATTTTGTTATTTTTTCTATTATTTCTTTTTCTTCGTAATTATTGTTTGAATGTGTTTTTATTCCTAGTAATTTTGATAGTTCTTTGTCTGTTAAAGAAAGTTTTTCTTTTATTTCTTTTAGTGTTCTTTTTAACATATTAATTTTTATTACCTTTCTTTATTTTCTCTATTTGTTCTAAAATTGTTTTTACATTTTTTTCATTTCCATTATTAGTTGGAAAATAGTATTTTTCTTTTTTTAGTTCATCTGGTAAGCATTGCATGCTCGTTATGTTTCCTTCAAATTCATGAGCATATTTGTATCCTTCTCCATATCCTAATGATTCATCAAGTTTAGTTACTGCATTTCTTAGATGAAGTGGTACTTTTACATTTAATGTCCTTCTTGCATCCTGTGATGCTTTTGCGTATCCTGTATATAGTGCATTCGATTTTGGTGATACACTTAGATATACTACCGCTTGTGATAGATTTAAATTGCATTCTGGCATTCCTAAATAATGTGAGGCTTCATATGCTGCGATTGCTTGTGTGAGTGCATTTGTATTGGCTAATCCTATGTCTTCTGATGCAAATCTTATTAATCTTCTTGCAATATATAATGGGTTTTCTCCGGCTTCTAGCATTCTTGCTAAATAGTATAATGCAGCATCAGGATCTGAATTTCTCATTGATTTATGTAATGCTGATATTAAATTATAGTGTTCTTCTCCATTTTTATCATATAAAAATGTTTTACTTCCTATTATTTTTTCTAGCGACTGTGTGGTTATTGTCTTTTTTCCTTTTATTGGCTTGGTTATGTTTATTACGTTTTCTAAGGTATTTAATGCTGTTCTAGCGTCACCATTTGATATTTTGGCTATTAATGTTATCGCTTCTTCTTCAATGTTGATATCTTCGTAGTCATCATTTTTTTCTAGTGCTCTTTTTAATATTTTTTCTAGTTCTTCTTCTTTTAAACTTTTTAAGACATAGACTTTAGCACGCGAAAGTAAGGCACTGTTGACTTCAAATGATGGGTTTTCAGTTGTTGCGCCTATAAGAATTATTGTTCCATTTTCTACATATGGTAAGAATGCGTCTTGTTGTGCTTTATTGAATCTATGTATTTCGTCTACAAATACTATCGTTTTTCTTCCATTTGTTTTATTGTATTTCGCTATTTCTATTAAGTCTTTTATTTCTTTTATTCCAGATGTAACTGCACTTAATTCTTGAAATGATGATTTTGTCTCTTTGGCTATTATTTTTGCTAATGTTGTTTTTCCTACTCCAGGAGGTCCCCAAAATATCATCGATGATATTGTATCTGTTTCTATCATTTTTCTTATACCTTGATTGTTCCCTACTAATTCTTCTTGTCCGAAGAATTCTTCAAGACTATTTGGTCTCATTTTTTCAGCCAGTGGTTTATAGTTTGTCTCATTCTCATTTTCAAATATGTTCATTTGTTCCTCCTCTCTTTTTATAAGTAGTATTTTATTGTTTCTTCTATCCAATAACTATATTTTACATCAGGTCTTTCTAGTTTTTTAAATTTTTTGTATGATTCTACACCATCACTAGGGTCATGCCATATATCTATAAATACGTAGTCGTATTTTGGTCTAGTACTTGCATATTTGTATGCATCTTCATTTATTATTGTTATTTTTTCTTTGTGTTCAAATTGTGGTAAAATGTGTTTTTGAAATAATTCTATTACTTTTTTGTCTTTTTCTATTATTGTTACTGTTTTGACTTCACTTTTTATCGATGTCATGTAAGCAAAGTATCCTAATCCTAATCCATACGTTAAAATATTACCATGACTTTCTTTTATAGGTTTTTTCATTGTTTCTATTTCATTTGGTGTGATTAACATCCATATTCTTCCATTTTCTAGTATGCTTGGATACTCGTATTCTTTTTTAAAGTATCCAATTTGTGGGATTACTCTTCCATCTTCTTTTATTTTTAAGTCGTTGTAAACAAACAATTCGTATGGTTTATATTTCTCAGTTTTTATTGTCCATATTTCATTTTTTATTTCACCTAGTTTGATGTTTTTATAGTAAGGATTTTCTTGATATTCTCGTGGGTCTAATTCTGTTATCATCTCTTTAAAGTATGAATCCATTATTTCTTTGTTTTCATATAAATTTAGTATGCTTGCTAATAATATTCTTATCGCTTCTATTGTTTCTATTCCAACACTTGTCAGATCTTTTATCATCGTTTCATTAATGTAGTCTGGTGTATTATTTAAATAGGATGATAGCCTAGTTAGTATTAAATTATTGTTATCTTTCATTAACTACCTCCTTCACTTTGGTGGTTTAAGTATATCATGTTTTTTATTTTTATGTCAAACGTTTTTTCGTATTTTAGGTAAAATTTAAAGTGAATTTTCGTTATGAAATTCACTTATTTTTTGTTATTTTTCTTCTATTTTTACTGCTGTTCCATATGCTATTACTTCTGCTGCACCACTCATTACAGAAGAACTTCCATATCTAATATTTATAATAGCATCTGCTCCTAAAGACTCTGCTTCATCAACCATTCTTTTTGTCGCTATCGCTCTTGCTTGGTTTAACATGTCTGTATAATTTTTGATTTCTCCTCCAACTATAGTTTTAAATCCTGATATTATATCTTTTCCAATGTTTTTTGATTGTACAACTGTCCCTTTTACAATTCCTAAGCATTCCGTAATTGTATATCCTGGAATATGATCAATATTTACTAGCTTCATCTTCCTCACCTCCTTTGATTTCTTTTATTCTTTCTATAATATTAAATACTATACTTATTATAGGTATTAGTAGAATTAACATTATTATTAAATAAATTGTCCATGGTATTGGTCCATTTTCTGTGAATTGAAAATATGTTATTAGTCCTGTAAATATTATAAATATTGAAGCAAATGTTAGGCCTGACACTAAAGTTCCAAGTATTTTTTTGCTCTTTTCGTCTTTTTTTGTGTTCATAATAAATCCTTCCTTTTTCAATTTATTTACGTGGTTTAAGTATTTCTCTATGTCTATTTCACTTAAAGTTTTATTTGTTTCTGATATTTCTTTACACATACTTTTTATTCCGCTTAAGTTTTTTTCGTAATTTTCTATTTTTGTAATTTTATTTTTTAAGCATTCTTTTAATGTGTTTGTTCCTTTAAATAGTTTTTTTATTTCTTCTATGCTTACATCTAATTCTCTTAAGAATTTTATCTTTTTTAGATTTTCTATGTCATCATTAGTGTACGTTCTATAATCGTTATATTTGTTTCTTTCAGGTTTGATTAATCCTTCACTTTCGTAATATCTTATACTTTTTTTAGATATTTTTAAGAGTTCTTCTACTTCACTTATAAGCATATTTATCACCTTCTTGATTCCATATTACAGTATTCCCTAGGGGTAATGTCAATCTTTTTTTATTTTTATTACTAATTAAAGTTTAGTGTTTTTTGATTTTAAATATTATTTGTGTTTAGTGTCTTTTTTTATGACAGTTTAAATTTATTATTTCGTTTACTATTTCTTCTGGTGTTTTATTATCTACATAAATTATTTGAGTACTTAAATGTCTATTTTCAGGGTTTTGGTGTGTCTCTATATAAATTCTCTCTAAATCACTATTTTGTTCTATGTTTCTTCTTTTTAATATACTTTTTAAATCTTTTGATTTTAGTAAAATAATATTTTTAAATTGCTTTATTTTATTAATCGAGATATCGTTAAGTCCTACTGTATTTAAGGCTCCTATATCTATGATTGATGGTGTTGTTAAATATTCTAATATATTATTTAATGTCATATGTAAATATGGTAATAAAAATTTAACTTCTCCATCAAATCCATATTGTTTTCTTATTTCAAGTTGTTTTTCTAAACTATAGTTAGGTATTGTGCTTCACAGTTTGTCTTTTTCGGCATCTATAGAAATTGTATTCATATTTAATTTTTTTCCTAATAATTCAGATATAGTTGACTTTCCTATTGCCATTCCACCAATTAATAAAATGCTTTTTTCATATATATCATTCATATTACATTCCTCCTTGTAATGTTACTGTTTTTTATATTTATCAATTTAATTGTAACACGATTTTCTTTAAATATCTATTGTGATGGAATAATACTTGATAATGAGTTTGGTTTGTTTTATGTATATAATAGAATTAAAAATATGGTAATAGAAATAAAAAGAAACTGAATGAAATTATTTCATTACAGCCTCTTTCTTTTACTAATTTATTTTATCTATTTCTGTTACAGTGTTTTCTCTTTTGTATGATATGTTAATTGTGTCTCCACTTTTTATAAACGGAAGTGTGTCATTTAATAGTATTGAGGCACGATATTTTTTATTTTCTGTGCTTTCTATGTAATAGTATGTATTTCCATTTATATTTACTGGTGTGATCATATTTATTGTTATTGTCTTTGTTGTTAATTCGTCTTCTTTTATTTCAAATGATGCATTGTTTAAATAGTTTTGCGCGGCTGCATTTATTCCTTTTGATGAATCAGTGGCTACTACTTTTTGATAATCTTTTACATCTATGAATGCATACATTTTTACTAACCCTGAACTGTCTTTTAAACTTACAACATATGTCGGTTTTCCGTTTAGATTAATTAATAATGGGAATGTGGATTTGTATTTCATGTCTTGTACTTGTCCTTCTGCACTCGACATCGCACTGTATTCTTCGGCTCCTGGTACTACGTAGTATTTCGTTTCTCCTGTTCTCATATTTGTTAGTACAAATCCTAAGTTTGATTCGTCTGATACAACACTTGTTATTCCTGTATATAGATATACGTCATCATTCATTACCAAGTAGTTATATCCATCAGTTGTGTTTACTACATTCTTTTGACCAAACATACTATTTAGGAAGCCTCCTTTGTATGTTCCCCAGTCATCTAGTTGCTCGATTAGTAATTCTGCATCATGTACATTGTCTACCCATGATGGAACGTCTTTTAAGTCGTATTTTTCTGATTCTCCTGTTATAGGATCAAGTATTATAGCGCCCGTAACTTTTGCTTTTAATCCAACAGCCGTATATTTAATGGTTGGCACTATCCAATATGGGTTTCCTTCGTTGTCTATTTCAAATGATATGTTTCCAAAGTTGACTGTAGGATAAGAAAATCTTAATTTTCTATATAGGTTTTCGTTAAAGTGTGCACTTTCTACATATTTCATACCTTTTTCTAGTTTTTGTAGTTTTGTTTCGCCTGTTACACTATCAACTATTATATATCCTTTTACTCCTTCTTTTCTATTTGAAAACCATTTGTATGTGCTTGCATATTCTAGTGGTGTTACTCTTACTATTGAATCGTTATAATTTATTTGCTTGTATTGTTCGGATACAGAGAATTGGCTTACTAACTCTGACATTTGGCCCATGACTCTATCTCCAAGAACTTTACTTGATTCTTTATCTATTAAAGGAAGTCTATTAAAATCTACTTCTTCTATGTCTTCTAAAAAATCTCTACTTTCATCTACTTTTATACGGTTATGATAACTTTTGGCATTAAACATTGGTGAACATATTAAGTTTATTAGTATTATTACTACAAATATTGTAGGTACTGACAACCACATTATTATTCCACTTTTTGTGTTTGGTTTTATTTCTATGTGTTTAGAGTTAAATATTTTTTTGGTTGCATTTTTTATTCCAAACATCGCACTTGTTATGTTGTATACCATTATTATAAATAAAAGGAACATCCAAAATCCAAAGTTATTTAAGTTGATTGCTGGTAGTGTAAAGTAATAAACTATTATTCCAATTATTGTAGTTATTGTTATGTTTCTAATTATTTTCATTTTTACCTTCTTTCTTTAATTGCTATTATACACTATTTTGTTTGATTTGTTAAATGTTTAGTGTGTTTTCCCAAAAATTAAAAAAAGTTAGGTGTCCTAACTTTTATTATTTCAACATGTATCGTTTTATATTTTTGGATTTATTAAAATTTTGATTTTATCACTTTGTCCATTTGTAAGTTCTTCAAATGCACCTTGTACTTGGTCTAGTCCAATTGTTTCACTGATGAATTTTGTAACGTTTATTTTCTTTTTTGACATTAAGTCCATACATGTTTCAAATTCTTCTTTAGTGTATGCTATTGCGCCTTGTAATGATATTTCTTTTAAGACTGCCATTACTGTTGGGACTTCTATTGCTCCTGTAGCAACACCTACTAATATAACTTTACCTCCTGGACGGCATGCCATTATAGCACTTGTTACTGCTTGGCTATTTCCACAGCATTCTAGTACTACATCAAATCCTCCATTAGATATTTCTAATGCTTCGTTTATGAAGTTTGGATTTTTTGCGTCTAAGTATTTTTCTGCTACTCCCAAATCTACAGCATTTTCTCCACGTTTTTCGTTTGTTTCAGATAGTATAACTAAACTGGCTCCTTCTTCACTTGCAAACATGGCTGATGCCAATCCAATTATTCCTCCACCAATTACTAAGACTTTTTGTCCGACTGTTATGTTTGCTAGATGTACTGCGTGTAATCCAACTGCGGTTGGTTCTACTAATGCTACTTCTTCATCTGTAATGTTTTCTGGTGCTTTTATTACTAGGTTTGGCTCTACTTTTATCATTTCACCAAATGCTCCTTGGTTTGTTAGTGACAGTCCTAGTGCGTTTTCCCATGTATGTTGACAGTATTGTGGGTTTCCTGTTGTGCAGGCATGGCATGTTCCACATGGTGATATTGGTAATGATGTTACTCTATCTCCAATTTTTAAGTCTGCTCTTTCTCCTGGGTCTATTACTTTTCCACAATATTCATGTCCCATAACTAGATTTTTAGGTTCTCCTAATTCCCAATTATGTATGTCGGAACCGCATATTCCTGCTTTTGTTATTTCTATTATTACTTTTTTTCCATCAGGTGTTGGATTTTCTAAGTTTGTAACTTCTAACGTTTTTTTGTCTTTTATGATTACACTTTTCATTTTTTCTCCTTTAGTTTATAAATTGTTGTTATAGTCAATTGTTGGGGCTGTTTTGATTTGTGATTTATATATCGCTAATCTTGATTCTAATGTTGTGATTGTCTCTTCTATTGCTTCTTTTCCTAATATTACTCGTAGTGGTGCTGGATTAATGTTTGCACTTTCTATTATTCTAGCCGCGACTAATGTTGGATTCCCTGGTGATAATGTTGCTGTTTTTGTTAGGTAGTCATGTGCTGGTGATATGTCATATTCACTCATCGTTCCAGTCGTTTTTACACTCGCATATTCAAAACTTGTTCTTGATTTTCCAGGTTCTATTATTGTTACTCCTATGCCAAATGGTGATACTTCTCCTGATAAGGCTTCACAAAATCCTTCTATTCCAAATTTTGTTGCATTATATATTGAACTTCCTGGTGTTGCTACTTGTCCTTCGTATGATGATATTTGTATTATTCTTCCTCCACCTTGTTTTCTTAAGTATGGTAATGTATGTTTTATAAACATTATTGATCCTATTAGATTGGCTGATATTATGTCGTCTATTTCTTTTTTTGTTACTTCTTCTGCTGCTCCATATAATCCATATCCAGCATTGCTTACTACTACATCTACTTTTGTGTGTTTTTTAAAGGCTGTTTCTACTACTTTACTAGATGTGTATGTGTCTCTTATGTCTAATACTTCGTATTCAAATTGGTTTGGATATGTTTCGTAAAAAAATCTTATTTTTTCAGTTTCACTTTCTTTTTGGATAGTGCCTATTACATTGTTTCCATTTTCTAATAATTGTCTTGTAAGTTCGTAACCAAAACCACTACTTATTCCTGTTATTAACCATGTTTTTTGATTCATTTTATCCCTACTTTCTTGTGTTATTATATCATATTTGTTTTACTTTCTTGTGAATTCTAGTATTTTCTTCGTCTATATATGTTAATATTGTGTCTATTAAATCAGGTTCTTCTTTAGATATAAAAGTTATTATATTTAAGTCTTCTTTTGTAAGTCCACATCTTATTAAACCGCCAAAACTTTCTTCCAAAAATCCTGTGCTGTATCCGTATCCTCCATCTAAGTCTATTATTAAGGTTTCGTTTGTTTTAAGGCATTCTTCTATTTTGGGTTTTAGATAATTGTTTCTAAAGTCTTCTCCAGAATATTCTCCTTCTTTTATATATCTTCCTCCTGGTGTTTCTGTGTATTCTTTACTTATTTTTAATATCATTTGTTCTTCACTCTTTTTCTTTCATTTTTTTTATTATGTTTCTTAATTCGTCTTTAAATATATTTTCTCCAATAAAGTATAATACTAATCCTATGATTGCAAATACACTGCTTAGTGCAAATAGTATTTGATATGTTGGATATACTATTATGTATTTTTTTGCTAATATAAATGTTATGCATGCTGTTGTGAATCCTAGTATTGCTAGAAATGCACCTAGTATTCTATAGTTATAGCATGTTCTTTTTTCTTTTTTACATAACATTCTAAATTTCTTTTTTATTTCTTTATATTCCATTTTCTTTCTCATTCTTCCATTAATTTTTTTAATTCGTTTACTTTTTCACCAAATATTTTAAGTGTCTCTTCTACTGGATATCCACTTATTAAGTCTACTCCTGCATCTTTCAATGTTTCTAATGGATATTTGATGCATCCACTTTTTAAAAATTCTAAGTATTTTTCTAATGCTTTTTCTTTTTTGTTTAGTATGTTGTAAGCTATGCATACTGCAGATGATAGTCCTGTCGCATATTTATATACATAAAATGGTGTGTAAAAGTGTGGGATTCTTTCCCATTCGTATTTTATTAGTTCGTCACTTATTACATTGTTTCCAAAGTATAGTTTGTTTAGACCGTAGTATGTGTCACTTATTTCTTTTTCTGTTATTGGTTCTTGTTTTTGATATTTTTTGTGCATTATACTCTCAAATTCTGCGAACATTGTTTGTCTAAAAACTGTGCTTTTTATTAGATCTATTAATTCGTTTAGATAGTAACTTTTTTCTTCTTTTGTATTTGCTTTTTTGTACATGTAATCGTTTAGTAATACTTCGTTTACTGTTGAAGCAATTTCTGCTAGGAATATTGGGTATGATGAGTAAACGTATTCTTGATTTTTGTTTGAGTAGTAACTATGCATCGCATGTCCTAGTTCATGTGCTGTTGTGCTTACGTCTCCAAATGTTCCCATGAAGTTTAGCAATACTCTAGGTTCAGAGTCGTAACATCCCCATTGGTATGCTCCACTTTTTTTACCTATGTTAGGATATATGTCTATCCAGTTGTTTGTAAATGCTTTTGTTAAATCAGTTACATATGTTTCTCCTAATGGTTTTAATGCATTTTTGATTATGTCTTGTGTTTCTTCAAATGTGTATGTTTTTTCAGGTATTTCTATTATCGGTGCATATATGTCATACATATGCATTTCTTCTACTTTTAATAATTTTTTTCTTAATTCTTGGTATTCATACATTTTGTCTAGATTGTTGTGTACTTTTTCTATTAGGTTATCGTATACGTCAACTGTTATTTTGTCTGAATATAGATACATTTCTATTGATGTTTTATATTTCCTTATGTCTCTGTTAAATTCTACTTCTCCTAATTTTGCTTTGTATATCGCTGTTACTGTGTTTTTGTGTTCTTTCCAAAATGTGTGGAGTTTTTCAAATGCATTTTTTCTTATTTCTCTATTTTTGTTTTCTATATATATACGATAGTTACTCGATGTTAGTTCTACTGTTTCGCCTTTTTCGTTTTCTATGTTTCCTAGTTTTATGTCTGTATTGTTTAAGTAGTAGTATATGTTAGATGAATTATTTAGGTTAATACTTGCTTTGGTTAGTATGTTTTCTTTTTCTTCACTTAGTATGTGCTCTTTTCTTCTAAATGCTTTTTCGAGGTCAAATGAATACATTTCTAATTCTTTTGTTTCTTCTATGTATTTTTGTATTTTTGTATATGGTTCTTTTAATAGTTCTGGCATTATGAATGTAGTTCTTTCTTCTACTTTTTCTATTAGTTTTTCTATTTTTTCTTTTGTTTCTTGACTCTTTGTGTTAGTGCTGTCTTCATCTAGTTTTAATGATACATATACATATAATAAGTCTATTAGCCTCGATAGTTCATCATTTGTTTTTAGAAATTTTAATAGGGTTTTTCCACTTTCAGTTATGCGTCCTTTATATTTTAATATTTCTTCTAGTAATTCTTCTACTTTTTCACTTTTCTTTTTTAATTCTTTTTCGTCTTTTATTAGTGATATTAAGTCCCATTTGTTTTGTTCTTCTACTTCTTCTCTTTTTCTTTGCTTCATATGTTCCTCCATTTTCTAGTTTTATTATACTGTTTTTTGTTCTAAAAGGAAATAGTTGATGTTTAATTTTGCTGAGTATTTACTTTTGTTATAGTTTTCTGTTATTTTTAGTGATGTTTTTGATATAATTACATAGAGAGGGATATCGCAGATAATTTGACTCCAACCGACTTTTGCAGTTAACTTAAGAAAAAACATTACTTTAACCCAGTTAGATACTGGATCTTTTTATGTCAATCTTTTTACATTTTTATAAGTTTTAGAAGATAGACCTGTATGGGTTAGTTTAGCAGAACATATCCAAAACCATTTCTTGACTAGATTTATAGATTAGTATTACTAGTATAAAATCTTTAAGAATTTATACTAGTAATCATATAGACCATGATATATATCTACAGTCATTTACTAACGATATTATCAAAGATTTAGAGAAAGAATTCAATGTAGGTTTATCAAGAAAATATATTTATAGAAGAAAGCGAAAAAATTTTAAAATAAACGAAAATATAAGTTGGTGTACAACAAATAAAAGACGATTTATCCTAAGCACAATATGGGTTCTCTCGTTTTTGCTGCAAAAGTAAAGAATAAAGAAAATATATTTGCCACATTTTACTTAAAATATGTTATAATTTTATGTAGAAAGGGGCAATTAAAATGAATAATGAAGAAAAAATTCTAAGTGAAATGCAAAAAAATAATGGAATGATTACTACTAATGATGTGGAACAAATGGGAATTGCAAGAAAAACTTTAACAAGAATGTTAGAAAAAGGATTAATTGAGAGAGAAAGTCAAGGATTATATGTTTTACCTAATTCATGGGGAGATGAATACTATAACTTAATTTTTTCAAGTAAGAATGCTGTATTTTCTCATGCTACAGCACTTTTTTTGCACGGATTATCAGAAAGAGTTCCTCTAATTTATGAAATTACAGTTATAAATGGATACAATGCAAGTTTAAAAACAAGAGAAAATGTTGAACTATATTTTGTTACTAAAGATATATTTAAACTTGGAAAGATAGAAATAGAAAGTCCTCAAGGTAAAATTGTTCCTGTTTACGACATTGAAAGAACTTTATGTGATATATTAAAGTCTAAGCAAAACCAAGATATAGAAATTATTAAATTTGCTTTTAAAACTTATGTAAAATCTCCTAAAAAAGATATTTATAAATTAATAGAGTATGCAAAAAAATTAAAAGTAGA
>JAAVYQ010000018.1 GCA_022791215.1 Bacilli bacterium
CTATTTATAAATGTCCTAATTGTCATAAAACTTTATGTGTTCATAATACTTGTAAATCTAGATTTTGTAATTCTTGTGGTGTTAAATATTCCAAACAACGTACCAATGACATTATTTCTCGTTTAATTGATGTTCCTCACAAACATCTTACCTTTACTATGCCTGATATTCTTTGGTATCTTTTTCTTAAAGATAGATCTCTTCTTGATATCCCCTTTAAAGCTGCGAGTCTTACTCTTCTCTCTTGGTTTAAAGATTCTTACAAAAAGGATAATTTTAAACCTGGCTTTATTCTTGTTCTTCATACCTTTGGTAGAGATGATAAATGGAATGTTCACATTCATTGTTTAATTGCTGAATATGCTCTTGGTATCAATAAAGATAAAAAATTTGATTTCTTTCCCTATGATATGTTAAGAAAACGTTGGCAAACTATTCTTATTAAACTTCTTGATAAAAGAGTTCCTCCTAATATATTTCATTGTTTAAAGAAATCTTGTTATGAAGAATATGATAAAGGTTTTTATGTTCGTGCCAAAAAAAATGAATTTCCTAACTCTAGAAAAGGTTTAGAATACATTTTACGTTATTGTGGTAGACCTTGCTTTGCTGAATATCGTATAATAGATATTAAGGATGATTATGTTACATTTTGGTACCAAAGACATGAAGACGATAAATTCATTGTAGAAAAAGTTCATATATTTGAATTTATTGGTAGATTAATTAGACATATCCCTGAACCTAATTTTAAAACTATTAGATCGTATGGATTTTATTCTTCTAAAAGACATTCTCTTTATAACATTGCTAGAAAGATTATTAATAAAGATAAAATCCCTTTTTACAAATCTATTACTAAATGGAGAAACTTAATAGTTTTTTCATTTAAAAGAGACCCTTTAAAATGTGAATGTGATACCATTATGATTTTAGATTCTATCATCCCTAGATTGGAGTGTTAAAAATGAAAAAAAACAAAGATGAAATTGAATACATTTGTCCTAAATGTAAAACTAAAGAGTTAATACCTACTGAAATTGTAGAAATGTTAGATGCGGCAGATTGGAGTAGATACTTCTGTTCCACCAAGATTTGATTGCAGGAAATGCAATGGTAAAATGGTACCAATTTATTATATAGGAGTTAAGGGAAGAGTCTACGAATATAAGGAAAACTAATTAATTATTATTTTTTGTTAAATAGACATATAGTTTTTATATGTCTGTTTTTATATACACAAACGATTATTTATGTATTTTTTTGATGATGAACTTTCTTATAAGATAAAAAAGCAGTGCTATTTTAAGCGCTACTTTTCATTCCCAGCTTTTATTATTGAATAAACAAGTTTTCCAATATTTGTTCCCAAATTGTTTTTTAGTTTATTAACATTCTCTTCATAATTTTTTTCTCGTAAAATTGCACCATGTACATTTTTTTCAAATGGTTCAAACAAAAATTTTGTCTTTGTATATTTACAAATATCATGTAATCTTTCTTCGATGTATCTTCTAGAACTATTAACTTTTAGATTTTCTAACAACTTTTGATTATCTTCACTTTCAATCTCTTTAAAATGAAGTAACAACCAAAATTCAAAATTAGGATTACTAACATATAAATTAACATTATTCTCATTACAAAATTTTATTACTTCATCATACTGTTCTTCTGTAAAACTATCTTTATCACGGTCTATTACCATATTTAATGAATCGGTGGTTGGTGAATAAGTGACATCCTGTGCAGCAAAATATAAAGAAAAGTGAGAAGCTAAATCCTTGTAAATATCACTTTTAAATAAATGCATAAATAAATTTTCTAAATCATCATAAGATATTTTATAATTAGTTGATTTATAAATTTTATCTAATTCTTCATTTATTATATTCAAATTTATTTTGCCAGGATTCTCATGATTCCAATTTGCAATTTTATTTTTTAACTCTGCAACAGAATTTCTAAATTACCATTAGGCTTGTCCGTAAACTATAAATTAGCAGTTTCAAAATTATAAATACTACATATAAGTGTCATGTGTAATTTGAAATTTTTTCTTCTATTCCTATATCTTGTACTTACCATTTTAAACTTTTTAATAAAAGCATTTACATGTTCTACCGCTATTCTTACCTTAGATACTTCTATGTTATACCATTTCTCTATTTCATTTAATTTATGATTTTTACTTGCTCTTATAGGTATTATACTATTAGAATGTATTTTATCTATTCCTATATATCCTTTATCTACAAAGATTGTATTTTCTTTACTATAGTCTGGATGCGTATATTTAAATATTTTAAAGTCATGCTCGCTTCCCTTGCCAAAGTTAAGCGAATAAATAAGATTTGTGTTAGCACCTATTTCAATTTGAGTTTTGATAGAATGAAACTTCTTTTTTCCTGAATACCATTCTTCTTGATTCTTTTCTGGTCTATCAATTTTAGATTCTGTCACATCATAAATTCTGCTTTCTGAATTATCATTTATATTTTCAGTTTTATTTGGCAACGAAAAATTGTTGTCACTCACTAAAACCTTAGCAGTCCATTTAATTATAGGGGATATACAACTTTTAGCTACACCATATTCTATAGCTAGATACCTTTGAGAAAGATATTGTCTATAATATTTAAGTGTTATTTCAAGCCGTTCTCTAGGAGTAGGACCGTCTTTTCTTCCACCGTTTTTATGTTCTTCATCATATGAGTTATTCACAATTTTTTCCATAATTTCAAATGTTTTTTTTACACCAAAAATTACTGGATAATCTTCTTCTTTATATTCTTTTACTTTCATAATTCAAAATAACCTTTATAGACCAACTCAAAATAAAGATTTATATTGCTTAGATATAAACTGAGTTGGCCTATAAAGGTTACCTTTCAATCCTTATTATTCATATCTAAGCATCTATAGTATATCATTATTTTAAAGTTTTATCTAGATTTTTTTAGTTTACGGACAGACCTAA
>JAAVYQ010000019.1 GCA_022791215.1 Bacilli bacterium
AACTCAAACAATTGATTAAAATGCCTAAATTTGAGTAAGACTTTTTAAAAATAATATAAAACTTAATGGTTGCAAATATATTACAAATTATTGATAAAATATAATAAGCAACAAAAAATAGATGTAAAAGCAACCCAAAATATGTTTTATGTTACAAAATAATAGAGTACAATTTAAGTATGGAGGAAGAAGAATATGTTAAAACTAAAAAAAGTATCAAAATTTTATTATTCTAAAGGAATGGTAGCAACTGGGTTTACTAAAATAAGTTTAGACTTTAATATTGGAGAATTTGTAGCCATAACTGGAGAAAGTGGAAGTGGAAAATCTACATTATTAAATGTTATAAGTGGACTTGATTCATATGAAGAAGGAGAAATGTTCATAAATGGAGAAGAAACAAGTCATTACTCAGAAAAAGATTATGAAATATACAGAAAAAAATACATAGGAAATATATTTCAAAACTTCAATCTAATAACTAGTTATACGGTATATCAAAATGTAGAATTAGTACTACTAATAAATGGCTACAAAAGAAAAGAAGTAAAAGACAAAGTATTAAACATAATAAAAGAAGTTGGGTTAACAAAATATAAAAATACAAAAGTATCAAAACTATCAGGAGGACAAAAACAACGAGTAGCAATAGCAAGATGTCTAGCCAAAGAAACGCCAGTAATAATCGCGGACGAACCAACAGGAAATCTAGACTCAAAAAGTGCAGAATCAGTACTAAAATTATTAAACGAAATAAGTAAAAACAAATTAGTCATAGTAGTAACACACAACTACGAACAAGTAGAAGACTATGTCACAAGAAAAATAACAATGCACGATGGAAGAGTAATAGAAGACACCAAATTAAAAGAAACCCCAAAAGAAAATACTGTACAAACAGCTAACTATAAAGAAACGACAGCACTAAACAAACTAAGATTAGGAATAAGAAACACATTTAACATAATACCTAAATTTATATTATTACTAATGGTATATCTATTCATAGTACTATCAATATCAGGAACATATTCATCGTTCCAAAAAGGAGAATACGAAACTGCAAAAGAGATGTACAATCCTTATTTTTCGAACCTAAATGCTAACAAAAGAATAGTACTAAAAAAGGATAACAACGAAGCATTTAACGAAGAAGACTATGAGAAAATACAAAAAATAAATAATGTGGATTACATACTCAAAGATGATTTATCATACGATAGAGAAATCTCAGTATATAATGAATACATATATTTATATGGTTCAATGGTAAGTATAGACTTATTAGAAGGAAAACTAGACGTAGGAAGAATGCCAGAGAATGAGAATGAAATAGTAATATATGCAAACGAAAATGATTGGATGATAAGCAACATGCAAGACAGCATAATAGACAAAGAATTTCAAATCGAAGAATTACGAAATCCAAGCAATAACGAATACTATAAAGTTAAAATTGTAGGAATAAAATATAAAAGTACAGGATACAGTACAACATATTACGTAAGTAACAATATGTTAGAAAACGTTAGAAAAAATATATACGAAACAGAAAACGAAACAACATACACATATGCCAATAGAACATACACAAGCCAAAACGGAAACATAAACAACGAAGTAAGACCAAACGCCAATGTCCCAAAAGGCGAAGCATATATCAGTTCTGAAAAAACATATGACTGCAAATACAGTAAATGCATTAACTATGACCTAAACATCAACTCAGCAAATAAATACTTTACAAACAACTTAAACCTAAAAATAACAAAAGAATACAATAAAAACAATATGAATAAACTTCTTGGTCTATCATATGAAGAAAACAATGGAGCAGTATTCATAAACCCTGAAGATTACACATCATTATTTAAAGGCAACATATATCAATCAAGTGTATTTATAAAAAATGATAAACTAGCAAAAGAAACAGAAAACGAAATAAAAGCACTTGGATACGACACATTTTACATACTAGACGGAGTAAGTGAAGACATAGGAACAAAAATAATAAGAATAGCAAAACTAATTGTACTATCAATACTAATAATAGTCTTATTCTTCATATCATACTTTGTAATAAAATTAATATTAAAATCTAGAAATGTATACTTTAGCACCATACGAATGTTAGGATCAAGTTCAAAAACAGCAAAAAATTTATTAGACATTGAACTCAACATGATTACGAACATTGCCTACGTAATATTCATATCGCTAATACTAATAGCAAATAACATAGAAGGAGCACTAAAATTCATAAAAGACTTAGCAGAATTTCTAACAATAAAAGAATACATAATAATATACATAATATTGATAATAATGAGTTATCTAACAAGTACAAGATACGCAAATAAACTATTCAAAAAAAGTGCTATGACCACAATAAAGGAGCGTGTATAAAAATGATAAAAATAGATAACGTAAACAAATACTTTAATCGCCACAAGAAAAATCAAATACATGTCATAAACAACACTAGTATAGAACTAGAAGATACAGGGTTAGTCGCGCTATTAGGACCTAGTGGATGTGGAAAAACGACTTTATTAAACACCATAGGAGGACTAGACAAAATAAATAGTGGAACAATCTACATCAACAACGAAAAAATTACAAAAAGAAGAGTAGGGAAAATAGACGAGATAAGAAGTCTAAACATTGGATACATATTTCAAGATTACCATTTAATAAATGATATGAGTGTATACGATAACGTAGCGATGCCATTAAAAATGAATGGAATAAAAAATCAAGAAGAAATAAAAAGAAGAGTCAACTATGTACTAGAAAAAGTTGGAATGTATAGATATAGAAATCGTCCAGCAGAAATGCTATCAGGAGGAGAAAGACAAAGAGTAGGAATAGCCAGAGCCATTGTAAAAAATCCTAAAATAATAATAGCCGACGAACCTACAGGTAATTTAGACTCAAAAAACACAATAGAAGTAATGAACATAATAAAAGCCATAAGTAAAAATCGCTTAGTAATATTGGTAACCCATGAAAAAGAAATCGCAGAATTTTATGCAAGCAGAATAATAACACTAAGTGATGGAACAATAACCAGTGACAAAGAGAACAATCACAACGAAGAATTAGACTACAAAATGGATGGAAAAATATATCTAAAAGACATCAAAAACAAAGTCACAAGCAACGAAAAAAATCTAACAGTAAACTATTACAACGATCACAACGAAAAATTAGACTTAAACATAGTACTAAAAAATGGAAACATATACATAGAAACATCAAACAAAGAAAAAGTACAAGTAATAGGAGAAGACAGCAGTATAGAATTAATAGACGATAACTACAAAAAAATATCAAAAAGCATATATGAAGACTATAAATTCAACTTCAAAGAATTTACAAATAGTGAAACAAAAGAAAAATACTCAAGCATATACAACATTATCACGTTATTAAAACAAGGATTCAAAAAAGTCTTTAACTATGGAATAATCAAAAAACTATTACTAATGGGATTCTTTGCATCAGCAATGTTCATCATGTTTAGTGTATCAACAATACTAGCTTCACTAAAAATCAAAGATGAAGACTTCATAAAATACAACAAAAACTATCTAGTAATAAAAGACAATAAAATATCCTTAGAAGAATACAATAACTATCTAGAAGTTCCAAACATATCCTACATACTACCAGGAAGCAGTATGGTAAACTTTACAGTAGGTCTAGACGATTACTTCCAAACAAGACATGCAACAGCAAACTTATCAGGCTCACTATCTAGTATAGAAATGATTAGTGAAAAAGACATAATACTAGGAAGAATGGTAGAAAAAGAAAATGAAATAATAGTAGACAAATGGACATTAAACAACCTAATAAATAGCAACAATGCAAAAGAAGCAGGATACCTAAGTTACGAAGAATTCCTAAACAAACAAGTAAACGTAAGTGAAGTCAAATACTATACCATTGTTGGAATAGTAGACTTATCAAGTCCATCAATATATGTAAAAAATGAAGAATTTATAACAATAATAAACAACTCAAGCCAAGAAGACATGTATTATGACGTAGAAGAATCCAAAATACAAGACTTCAAATTACTAGCAGACAAAATACAACTAACCAAAGGTACATGGCCTGAAAACGATTACGAAGTAATAATAAACGAAAATTACAGTGAACAACACAAAATAGGAAGCACAATAGACTATAAAATAAACAACAATAAACTTAAAGTAGTAGGATACTATCATAGCAATACCGACATAGAAAAATACTTAGTAAACGAAAACACAATAAAATACGACTTAATAACTAACAAAAGTGATCTAGTAGTATATGCAAAAGACAAAGAAGAAGCATTAAAACACTATAAAGAGCAAGGACTAAACATAAAAGATGCATACAAACAAAGCAAAGAAGACTACATAGAAGGAATAAAACCTTCAATAATCTCCAAATTAATATTCAGTGGAACAATACTAATAATCTCATTAATAGAAATATTCCTAATAATAAGATCAAGTTTTCTATCAAGAATAAAAGAAGTAGGAATACTAAGAGCCATTGGAGTCAAAAAAGGAGACATATACAAAATGTTTAGTGGAGAAATACTAGCAATAACAATAGTAGCAAGCACACCAGGAATAATACTAATGTCGTACATACTAAAACAACTATCAACAACATCATTCTTCTCTAGAACAATAGCATTTGATAGTTACGTATTAACAATAAGTATAATACTAATATTAGGATTCAATCTAATATTTGGATTAATACCAGTATTTACTACAATGAGAAAAACTCCTGCAGGAATACTTAGTAGAACTGATTTAGAATAAAATTTAATCCCTTCTGGGGTTTTTCTTTGGTATAAAATGGCGCCAAATATCTTTACTATATAAATAAATCATGTTAATATGATCAAGATAGGAGTACGAGTTATGAAAAGTCAAAAATATAGTAATTATATTAAAGCAAAATATATAAGGTGTTTTGTATGTGGAACTAAGAAACCTAAAAGTATATTAAATGAAAAAAAACAAGAAATACATAATGATTTAAATAATAACAATGAACCAAGCAGATCTAAAAAAATATTTAATTACTTGTTTTCTATTTATTCTATATCTTATATATTCTTTTTAATTTATTGTGTCATAGTAATGTTTGGAACTAAAGAAGAATTGCTATCAGCATTCTTACTTTTATTTAGTGTACAGTCTATAGTAACTATCTTTTCAATAGTAAAAACTTATAAGTTTATTGAAAATAATTTTGATTCTACATATAACAAAATTTCTAAAAGATTTTTAATAAATATGATAATCATATTTTTAATATATTTTTTCTTAGATTTTTTTAATAGTAAATTTATTGAAAATGAATTTTTAAAA
>JAAVYQ010000020.1 GCA_022791215.1 Bacilli bacterium
AAAAAAATACCACAATCATAAACAAAAGTCAAATAAAAAGACAAAAACATACAAAAAAACCTACATAAATAATATATGCAGGTTATAAAGAATAAGAACTAAATGCCTTTAGATTTTTGATTAGCTAATCTATTATCAATTTCTTCTTTAACTATTCTATGTTCATCAGTAGCTCTTAAAGTCAAATAAGCAGCTATACATGCCGCATCTTTTCTCTCATCATTACCTATAATAATTCCATCAGTGATGGAATTAAGTCTAGTCAAAAAGTTTTCTGCATTTCTATACATAAATGAGCATTGTTCAATCTCTTTAAAAATAACTGCCATTTTAGAATAATCCTCTACAGTAGAAAACTTAGAAGAATCAACTAACTCACTTTTAGCAGTGTTAAAATCTACGGCTTTTAATTTAAGATATTCTATAATATCTTGTTTAAGTTGCTCTAGTTCGTTAAAAAGCGTAATCATTTATAATCCCTCCCCATTATATAGTTTACTATACAAATAATAAAAAATCAAATCATTTAATATTGTTAAAAAAAGTTATTTATGATAAGATAGTAGATAGAATAAAGGGGCAAAAATATGAGTGATCTAAGCGAGCATTTTAAAATTGATGTAACTACCTCACGACCTAGAGAAAATTGTGTATTCAAAGGCAACTACTATAGAATATCAGTACTCTCAGATGTTTTGTTGCGCCTAGAATACAGTCCTACAGGAAAATTTAATGACTATCCAACATTATTCGCGCTCAATAGAAAATTTGAAACCGAGCCAAATTTCACTATAAAAGAAGACGAAAAGTTTTTAAACATACAAAACAGTTACTTCATACTAGAATATGCAAAAGAAAAACCATTTGAAGCATCAAAATTAGTACCTGATGCTAACCTAAGAATAAGTTTAAAAGAAACTGACAAAGTATGGTATTATGGACATCCAGAAGTAAGAAACTTTAAAGGATCGATTACAGGATTTGACAAAGACAAAAAAGGTTTAGTATTAGACAAAGGGTTATACGGAACAGATGGATTTGCAAGCATAAATGATACTGGACGACCTGTATTTGTAGCAGACGGATCTGTCAAAAAAAATCCATCAGACGGAATAGACATTTACCTATTCATATACAGAAAAGACTTTGGACGTGCCCTACAAAGTTACTTTGAATTAACTGGATATCCAAGCTTACTACCAAGATTTGCATTAGGAGTATGGTGGAACAAAGACGAACAATACAACGAAAACGACATAGAGAACATAATAACTAATTTCAAAAAGCACGAATTACCATTAAGTACTATACTGTTAGGAAACACATGGAAAAAAGAATCACAAAACGGAGAAACAGTCGCAAACTATGAATTTGATTCTGAAAAATATAAAAATCCTGAAGAATTAATAAAAAAACTACATGACGACAAAATATACTTTGGAGTAAAAATTAACACAGAAAACGGAATAAATCCAAAAGACAAAATATATCCAACAGCAAAAAAAATATTAAACTTAGACAAAGATGCAATAATACCTATAAACGTATATAACACTAAAATACTAAATGCATTTTATGAAGAAATAATAAATCCATTATTAGAAAAAGGAATAGACCTATTTTATATAGAAGATGACATGAAAGATAATATTGCTTCATTCATGTTGACACATTACACATACAAAAATTACGAAAGAAAAGAAACAAGGCGAGGGCTAATATTAACAAGAAATCCTGGAATAGCCGCGCATAGATATCCAGTATTATACTCAGGAGCGACGCAAGTAGGCTGGAAAGTATTGAAGTATCTACCATTTTACAATTCAACATCAGCAAACATTGGATTAACATGGTGGAGTCATGACATAGGTGGATACAAAAACGGAACAGAAGATAGAGAATTATATGCAAGATATGTACAACTAGGGACATACAGTCCAATATTTAGATTTGCCTCAAAAAGAGGCCACTACTACAAAAGAGAACCATGGAGATGGGACATAAAAACTGAAACGATAGTAAAAGACTACATGATAATGAGGCACAGGCTAATACCATACATATATACAGAAGCATACAAATATTCAAAATTAGGAAGTCCAATAATACAGCCATTATACTACAGATACCCAGAAACATATGATGAGCCATTATACAAAAACGAGTACTTCTTTGGATCAGAACTATTTGTCTCACCTATAACAGATCCAAAAGACAAAGTTATGAACAGAGTAGTACAAAGAATATTCTTGCCAGAAGGAATGTGGTACGACTTTAAAACGGGTAAAAAATTTCCTGGTGGCAAAAGATACGTAACATTTTACAAAGATGAAGACTATCCAGTATATGCAAAAAGCGGATCAATAATACCACTTGCGATACTTGACGAAGAAAATCTAAATGACGTACATCCTCCAAAAAAGATGGAAATACAAGTATTCCCAGGAAGAAGCAACTCATACAATCTATACGAAGACGATGGAGTATCGAACCTATACAAAGAAGGATATTATATAATAACTAACATAGACTACAACTATAGACAAAATAACTATACTCTAATAATAAGACCAGTCGACGGAAAAACAAGTATAATACCAGAAAAAAGAGACTACAAAATAAGATTTAGAAACACAAGAACTGCAGAATACGTAAAAGTAAACGTTGGAAGATTTGAAGTAGAGCATGAAGACTACACAGACGAAACAGACTTTATAATAGAAATAAAAGATGTGCCAACAAACCAACAACTTACAATAAACTGTGGAGGAAAAGCAATTGAAATAGATGCAGTAAGACTAATAAACGAAGACATAGACGATATAATATCAGACTTGCAAATAGAAACAGTACTAAAAGAAGAAGTTGCCAAAATAATATTTAACGAAGAAATGACAATACGTAAAAAAAGAATAGCAATAAGAAAACTAAGAGGAAAAGGCTTAAATGGTTTATTCATAAAGATGTTTTTAAAATTATTAGAATATATAAATGAAATATAAACATAACTTAATCAATAGGTTATGTTTTACTTTTAATAAGAAACTGTAAATGATATAAAAAAACAAAAACATATTTTCATTCATTCTCTAAAGATAATTATGAATAATTAATAAAATTAAAAAAAGACAAAAAGATAATAAAACTTAATACTATATAAAAATAAAACTAAAAAGTTTTCAAAAACTTCTTGAATTAGTATAACAAAACTCTTGAACAAGAACAAAAAATTTAATATAATACTAATATAAGTTTTGAAGACAAAAGAGTAGTAATAATACGGACAATTTAAAGAGAGTTAGAGAAAGGTGAAAACTAACAATTAAAATATTATGAACTTGCTTTTAAAGAAACTTACGTAGAAAAGGCGATAACTTAAATAAGAAGCATAAATAACTTTATGAATTAAGGTGGTACCGCTGACCGAAAGGTTAGTCCTTAAATCTAAAGTTTTTATTTTGAAAAAAAGAGGTAAAAATGAAACAACAAATACTAATCGCACTAGTTTATTTTACAATTGTATATCTAATAACATTTCTATTATATGCATTAATACTAAACAGAAAAAGAAAAAGTTACAAAGAAGGAAAAAAGCAAATGGAAATAAACTACTTAGTGAAAAAATTTAAACTAGACATGAAAAAAACAAACTATAAGACGTTAAAATGGAGTACGACATTCATAAATCCATTCATAATATCAACAACATTTGTAGCAGTAATATCGATAGAATCATTTGTCCTGAGTTTACTACTAGGATTTATAATAATGATGTTACTAATATACTCAACATATGAAATATTAGGAAGAGCACTAAAAAAGAAAGAAGGAAAAAAAGATGTATAACCAAAAAGAAATAGAAGAAAAATGGATTAAATATTGGGAAGAAAATGAAACATTCAAAACAAACATAAGAGACTTTAGTAAACCTAAATACTATGCACTAGACATGTTTCCATATCCAAGTGGAGTAGGATTACATGCAGGACATCCTGAAGGATACACAGCAACAGACATAGTATGTAGAATGAAAAGGATGCAAGGATACAACGTATTACATCCAATGGGATTTGACTCATTTGGACTACCAGCAGAACAATATGCAATAAAAACCGGAAACCATCCTGGAAAATTCACTAACGATAACATACAAACATTTACAAAACAACTAAAAATGCTAGGATTTTCGTACGATTGGGATTTATGTGTAAGCACATCAGACCCTAGTTACTACAAATGGACACAATGGATATTCAAAAATCTATACGAAGATGGACTTGCAAAAAACATAGAAATGCCTGTAAACTGGTGTGAAGAACTAGGCACAGTATTAGCAAACGACGAAGTAATAGATGGAAAAAGTGAACGTGGAGGATACCCAGTAATAAGAAAAAATATGAAACAATGGGTAATAGACATACCTAAATATGCGGAAAAATTACTAGAAGGACTAAACACAATAGACTGGCCAGAATCAACAAAAGAAATACAAAGAAATTGGATAGGCAAAAGCATAGGAGCAACTGTAAACTTCAAAGTAAAAAACACTGAAAATCAATTTACAGTATTTACGACAAGATGCGACACATTATACGGGGCAACCTACTGTGTATTGGCACCTGAACATGAATTAGTAGACACAATCACAACAAAAGAACAAAAAGAACAAATACAAAAATACAAAGAAGAATGTGCCACAAAAAGCGAGTTAGAAAGAACTTTGGCAACAAAAGAAAAAACAGGAGTATTTACAGGAGCATATGCTATAAACCCAGTAAACAATAAAGAAATACCTATATGGATAAGTGACTATGTACTATCAACATATGGAACTGGAGCAATAATGGCTGTGCCAGCACATGACGAAAGAGACTATGAATTTGCTACAAAATATGGAATAGAAATAATTCCAGTAATCAAGCAAATAACAGGAGAAAAAAGAGAAAACGAAACAAAAAAGAGAAGCATAGTCGCAGTACTATATGACGAAACAAAAGACAAATACCTAACAATAAACTGGGGAGAACTAGGTGGAAGATTATTTATAGGTGGAACAATACAAGAACAAGAAACAGAAGAAGAATGTGCAAAAAGAGAAATACAAGAAGAAACAGGATACACTGATATAGAACTAGTAAACAAAATACTTCCAATAAACCATCATTACTATGCATACAACAAAGACAAAGCATACGAAATAGACTCAACAGGATTTCTATTCAAAATAAAAAGTTACGAAAAGAAAGAAACAAACCTAGACGAAGAAGAAAAAAATAAATTTGAAATTGAATGGGTAGATAAAACTACTATAGAAAAAGAAATAAAAGATGAATTACACATAACAACATTCAACAATGTCTTAAAACCAAAACCTTACACAGGCGATGGTAAAATGATAAATTCCGAATTCTTAAATGGAATAACAAGCAAACAAGAAGGAATAGAAAAAATGTTAGCATACCTAGAAGAAAAGAAAATTGGAAGCAAAAAAATAAACTATAAAATAAGAGAATGGATATTTGCAAGACAAAGATACTGGGGAGAACCTATACCGATCATTCACTTTGAAGATGGAGAGATGAAAGCGCTTAAAGACGAAGAATTACCACTTGTATTACCAGAATTAGAAGACTACTCACCTAACAAAGATGGAAGTAGCCCGCTAAACAAAGCAACAGAATGGGTAAACATAGAACAAGATGGAAAAAAAGGAAAATTAGAAACATCAACCATGCCAGGAAGTGCTGGTTCATCATGGTATTACCTAAGATATATAGATCCACATAACGAAAAATGCTTAGGTGATTCTGAATTATTAAAACATTGGATGCCTGTAGACTTATATGTAGGCGGACCAGAACATGCAGTTGGACATCTACTATACTCTAGAATGTGGAATAGATACCTATACGATAAAGGAATAACACCAACAGAAGAACCATTCAAAAAACTAGTACACCAAGGAATGATATTGGGATCAAACGGAATAAAAATGGGAAAAAGATATCCAGAATACTCAGTAAATCCAAACGACATAGTAAACAAATATGGAGCAGACACACTAAGATTCTATGAAATGTTCATGGGACCATTAGAAGCTGACAAGCCATGGAATAATGATGGAGTAGAAGGAAGTAGAAAATTTTTAGACAGAGTATGGAGACTATATACAGAAGAAAACAAAATAACAGAAGAAACAAACAAAAATCTAGAAAAAATCTATCATCAAACGGTGAAAAAAGTTACTGAAGATTATGAAACACTAAACTTTAACACAGCAATAAGTGCAATGATGATATTCATAAATGCTGTATATAAAGAAAACATATATCCAAAAGAATATGCAGAGAACTTTATCAAACTACTAAATCCAATCGCACCATTTATGACAGAAGAATTATGGAATAAATTAGGACATAAAAACACTATTTCATACGAACCATGGCCAACATATGATGAAGAAAAGACAAAAGACAACTTAGCAAGCATAGCAGTACAAATAAATGGAAAACTAAGAGGAACTATGGAAGTACCGATCAACACTGAAAAAGAAGAACTAATAAGATTAGCAAAAGAATTAGAAAACATAAATAAACACATAATAGGAAAAGAAATAATAAAAGAAATAGTAGTTCCAAATAAAATAGTTAATTTAGTAATAAAATAGAAGTTTGTAAAAAGCATACTTCTTTTTTTAATAGATAAATAAAAAATAAAAAAACATTGACATTCCCCCAAGGTAATACATTAAATTAAAACATGAATGGAGGTGCAAAAAGAAAAGTCTATAAAATATATTTAAAACATGATATAATAAAAACACTAAAAAACATGAATTCGACAAGAAAGCACAAAAAAATATGATACCATAAAAACGGTGACATATAATGAAAGTAAAAATATTTGATGAATCACACGAAAGTGATTTAGAAGCCAAAGTAAATTCATTTTTAGGAACAATCAAAGATAAAAAAATAATAGACATAAAATATGAAGTAGCAGTAACGATGTTTTCATCGGAGCAAATATATTGTTTCAGTGCGATGATAATATATTTAGAATAAGGAGTTACAATGAAAAAGAATTCTTTTGTAAGCGGAACATTTATAGCGACATTTGCCATAATATTAGTAAAAATATTAGGGATAATATATGTAATACCATTTTACAAAATAATAGGAGAAGATGGAGGAGCGCTTTACTCGTACGCATACAATGTATATAACCTATTTCTAAACATATCAACAGCAGGAATACCAATAGCAATTAGCAAAATAATAAGTGAATACAATGCCTTAGAAATGTATGAAGCAAAAGAAAGGGCATACAAAATAGGAAGAAACATAACATTAATAATATCAATAATAGCATTCTTCTTACTGTTCGTATTTGCTGAAGAATTTGCAACACTAATACTAGGAAAAATAAGTGGAGGAAACACAATAAAAGACGTAGGATTTGTAATAAAATCCGTATCCTTTTGTCTACTAATAATACCATTTCTATCAGTAACAAAAGGATATATGCAAGGGCACGAATACATAACAGTGCCAAGCATAAGTCAAATAATCGAGCAAATAGTAAGAATAGCAGTAATACTAATGGGATCATACATAACAATAGAAGTCCTAAACAAAAGTGTAAGTTTAGGAGTAGGAATTGCAGTCTTTGGAGCCTTTCTAGGAGGGGTAGCAGCATACATATACATAAAATATAAAATCCACAAAAACAAAGAAATATTTGAAATAAAAGACAGTCAAAAAAACGAAGTAACAAACAAAGAAATAATAAAAAAAATCGCAACATATGCAATCCCATTTATAATAGTAAGTGTAGCGACAGACATATATGGTTTAACAGATATGACACTAGTAGTACGAGCAAGTTACAAATTAGGATACACAGCAGCCGAAAGCGAAACAATAGCAAGCATAATCGCGACATGGTGTCCCAAAATATGTATGATAATAAATGCGATAGCAATGGGAATGACAGCGAGTTTAATCCCGCATATAGTCTCATCATTCACAAAAAACAAAATAAAAGAAACAAACAAAAAATTCAATCAAGCGCTAAACATAATCATAATAGTTTCTCTACCTTTAGCAATAGGACTTGCCGCATTAAGTGAACCAGTTTATAATATGTTTTATGGTCCAAGCGAATATGGAACACTAATACTAAAATACACAGCATTTCAATCAATATTTGCAAGTTTATTCATAATAATGTCGATGGCTTTACAAAGTTTAAACAAATTTAAAGCTGTCTACATAAGCACTATAATAGGATTCATAACAAACGCTATACTAGACATACCATTAATGTACATGTTTAAACACCTAGGACTACATGCATTTTACGGAGCGATACTAGCGACGATAATAGGATACATAATATCCTACATAATAGTACTCTACTCATTAAAGAAAAATCTAAAATTTACATACAAAGAAATAACCCAAACAATAAAAAAAGTAACAGTACCAACAATAGCCATGTGCATAACAATAATATTACTAAAAATGATAATAAAAACTGATGTAGAAAGTCGAATAAAAAGTTTAATAATATGTATACCTTATGCGATCATAGGCGGAATAACATACATAGGAATATCATATAAAATAGGATTATTAAACGATGTATTAGGAAAAGACTACATAAATAAAATAACTCAAACAATAAAAAATAAAAGGAAGTGAAGAAGATGTTAAAAGTAGAACACGTAACAAAATACTATGGTGAACACTTAGCAGTAAAAGACTTAAGTTTCACAGTAAAAGAAGGAGAAATATTTGGACTACTTGGAGTCAATGGAGCAGGAAAAACAACAACATTTAGAATGATAACAGGACTATTAGACAAAACAGAAGGACAAATAACATTCAATGACAAAAAAGTAGATTACAACATAACAGATCAAATAGGATTCTTAACAGAAGAAAGAAGTTTACTAACAAAACTAACAGTATCAGAACAGGCAAAATTTTATGGAGGGCTAAAAGGCTTAACTGAAAAAGAAATAGAAGAAAGGCTAGACTATTTACTAGAAAGACTAAAAATATCAGAATACAAAACAAGAAAAATAAAAGAATTATCAAAAGGAAACCAACAAAAAGTACAGTTCATAATGGCAATAATAAACAAACCAAAATTATTAATATTAGACGAGCCATTCTCAGGATTAGATCCAATAAACATAGAATTATTTAAAGACTTAATACTAGAACTAAAAAAAGAAGGAACAAGTATAATATTTTCATCACACAGAATGGATCACGTAGAATACTTTTGTGAATCATTAGTAATACTAGTCAAAGGACAAACAGTATTAAGTGGAAACCTAAAAGAAATAAAAGAATCATATAGAAAGAAAAACATTAGAATAGAAGGAAACATAAACGAAGAAGAATTACTAAAAATAAAAGGTGTAATAAAAATAGAGAAATCAAGTAGTGAATACATAATAAACATAGAAGACCAAAAAGTCATAGAAGAAGTATTCAAATACATAACAAAATGTAAAAACATAACAAAATTTGTTGTAGAAGAACCTACACTAAATGAAATATTTATTGAGAAAGTAGGTGCATCATATGAAAAATAAACTTAAATTATTAGTAAAAGATGGACTAAGAAAAAAACTAAATACGAAATGGTTTAAAATAGTAAACATAATACTATTACTAGCAATACCGATACTCTTGAATATAGACTCAGTAATAGAAGTATTTGGAGGAGACTTTAAAGATCCAATAACAGTATACATAATTGATGACACAAATATATTATACAAAGACATAAAAGAATCATATGAAACGACAGGAATAGGAATAGGAGAAAAAGAAGTTGAAATAAAAGAAGCGGACAAATCAATAGATAAACTAAAAAAAGAAATGCTAAAAGAAGAGACAAACGACATAATATTAAAACTTCAAAAAACAGATGGAATAATCACTGCAGAAATGACATCATTTGAATATGTTGACGCAATAACTTTACAATTACTTACAAATGCTATCAACAATGCAAAAACAAAAATCGCATTGTCAGAAAGTGACATTGACAAAGAAGAATTGGCAAAAATTCAAGCCCCAGTTGACATAACTAGAATATATCTAAACGATGAACTTGACGAAAACTATGAATTTATAAAATATCTAAGTACAATGTTAATACCTGTATTTATAGTTCCATTTTTCTTCCTAATAATAATGGTAATCCAAATGATAGGAGCAGAAATAAATGAAGAAAAATCTTCAAAAAGTATGGAAATAATAATTACTAGTGTATCACCAAAAATTCATTTCATATCTAAAATGATAACATCTAATTTATATGCAATAGTACAAGCGCTATTATTTGTAGTATACTTTATAATAGGATTATTTATAAGAACTAAAATTTCAGGACTTAATCTAACTGAAAGTTTTGGTGATAACATATCAGGAATGATAAAAACATTTATGGAAAGTGGAATGCTAAATGACATATTAAGAGCAGTACCTTGGGTAATAATAATGTTAGTCTTATCATTTATAGCATACTCACTTCTAGCAGGAATATTAGCATCTATGACAACTAATCAAGAAGATTTTTCACAATTACAAACACCATTAATGATACTAATAATGGTAGGATATTATATAGCATTAATGGCATCAACATATGAAAAAAGTACATTTATAATAATTTTATCAGTAATACCATTCTTATCTTCAATAATCGCACCAGTCTTATTAATAATAGGCCAAATAGGAATAGTAGAAATATTAATTTCAATACTAATGTTAATACTAACAATATTCTTATTACTAAAATATGGACTTAGAATTTACAAAGTAGGAATACTAAACTATAGTTCAGAAGGTTTATGGAAAAAAATGTGGAAATCTATGAAATCTAAAGATTAGATTTCTTCTAAATGTGAGTGTGGTGGAATTGGTAGACACGCACGCTTGAGGGGCGTGTGACATTTAGTCATGAGAGTTCAAATCTCTTCGCTCGCACCAGATTGATAGGAAACTCGAACTTTTAATTCGAGAGTAATAAATATTAACTAGAAGTACCGTCTAGTTTTTTTGTTATTTGAGAATGGAAGTGATGAGTATGGATGTTGTTAAGGAATTAGAGTTTGATAAGGAAGTTTTAAAAAGGATTGAAATGATATGTA
>JAAVYQ010000021.1 GCA_022791215.1 Bacilli bacterium
ACATAAAAGAACCGTCAAACACAAATAATCCAAGTGAAAAAGGCGGAGAAAATTATTATCCAGATTCATATTTAAAAGACGGAAGAACATTAGAAGAATTTCTAAAAGATAACAATTTAAAGACATTATATGACTACGATAATGGAGGAGAGCATAAAAATGCTACAGTAGTAGGACATGCAGCATACTTAATGGAAGAAAAAGGAGCAGTAAAAAGCGAAGAACAATTAGCCAAATTGTGGTATAACTCACTATTTCTAATGTCATCTTACTCCAACTTTGAAGATTGTGCCCTTGCAGTAATAAAAACAGCAAAAAACATGGGATTATCTCCTTCATCAATAGAAATAATACAAGAAGCATTTTATGAAACAAAAATGTTAGAAAAAGATAAATACAAAGTAACTGGAACTGTAACAGCAGATAACAAAGAAATTGCTAACCTAAAAATAATTCTAAAAAACGAAAGTGATAACAAAACATATCAAATATCAACAAACACAAAAGGTGAATTTGAATTCAAAGATTTACCTAAAGGAAAATATACTATAATTATAGAAAACAATAACTATAAATCATGGAAGAAAACATTCGAAATGACAAATAAAGATATAGAAGAAAATATAAAACTAGAAAAAATTACATCAAACAATAATGATTGCGATTTCTATATGGAAATAGATGATATAATGAATATCACTATGAAAGGACCAGCGCTAAGGGGCCGTATAGAGAGAGGCAAAATTCAAATAGGAGATGAAGTAGAAATAGTAGGCAAAAAGAAAGCCATAGTAAATGATATAACACTTGCTTTTGAAAATAAAGATTATGCTTTAGCAGGAGAATATGTTGCAATTTTCCTTGAAGGAATAGAGGAAAGCGATGTTAATGTTGGAGATACTTTAAAAATAGTTTCATGCAATAATGACAATAATTATAATAGAAGAGGAGAAGATGAATGTTTTACTTATTTAGTAGAAAAGGGAGAAATAAATATTATCGCTTATAAAGATACTTGTCCTAAAGATGTAATAATACCTAATACCATAGAAGAAGTACCTGTGACAAAGCTCACTAGCTTAGCATTTAGAAATAAAAAAATAACAAGTGTAAAATTACCTAATACTCTAATAGAAATAGGTGGAAGTGTATTTAGTGACAATTTATTAAAAACTGTAATAATTCCAAACAGTGTAAAAACTATTGAATCTAATGCTTTCGATAATAATATTTTAGAACATGTAGAACTAGGAGAGAATATAGGAATAATAGGAGATTCGGCCTTTAAAGGTGATTATAAACACACAGGAAATAATATAAAAGAATTAGTTATTCCCAACAATGTAAATAAAATAGGAGATTGGGCTTTCCAATATAATTCTATAACTAACTTAACACTGGGGAATAAATTAGAAAAAATTGGACATTCTTCTTTTGAAAATAATAATATTAAAGAGTTAATTATTCCAAATAGTGTAAAAGAAATTGATAAATATGCTTTTGGATTTAATCCACTGGAAACGGTTACAATAGGAAAAGGTGTAAATGAAATTGGAAACGAAGCCTTTGGTAAATTCTTAAATAAAGATGATACTTTAAGAAAAATAATAAATAAATCTAACAATGCATTCGATTGGAAAGAAATATTATTTTTAATGCCGTCTGCAAGATGTAATGGAGAATCATCATCGAATTGTACTATAGCAACAGGAACAATAATTGATGAAGATGAAGGATTAAAGTTAGAAATAACAAATTAAAAAGGAGAAAATAAAAAATGAAGAAAATAATAAAATATACAATAATTATGGGAATATTATTTATTTTAGTGGGGTGCGGAAAAAATAAAGAAACAGTAGACAATGAAACTCATGAAGAAGCATTTAGACATAATACTAAATTAGTAGACAAATCAGTAAAACCAGAAATGTTAAATTTCAAATTTGATGGAGAAGGAATAGAACAAGTGACTTTGGCTGTAACTCAAAAAATGTTCGATAAAAAAGATAGAGTATTAACTATTCCATTTGTTTATAGTAAAGAAAATGAAAAATTATTTGGCAAATATGAAATAAAAAACTTAGATAATATCACAAAGTATGAAAGTTCCAATTATAGAGCAAGATATTCTATTAAAACTAATGATAATGTAAAAATATCTGTAAACGTAACTTTGTCAGGACCAAGTGGAGCAACCACTGGAAGAAGTGAAGAAAGCTTTTTAAATGGAGCATACCCAGTAACACCAGAAGGTGGAGAAACATACTTTTTTAAAGATAAAGTCGAAAATCTTTCAAACATTAAAAATACATTTGCAGATAATATAGCTGCTAAAGGTTTTGTAAAAAAAGATGATATAAAAGTATCAGAAGCAAAAGAATATTATAACGATACTTTTGGCGCTATAAGAGTGGACTTTGTATATGGTTATGCATCATCTTATGGAGTTGGTGCAAATGGAAGTGTAGAAGTAATTAACATAAAGCAGCAAATAACAGATGAATTATTTTTCGATTTAAGAATGGAATGTGAATATTATGAAGATAATTTAGTTTTAAATGAAGAAAATAAAATCTTTGATTTATCTCGTGCGCAAGAAATACAAGAGAAAGTAGAACCTACAATTATGGAAATACTTGATATATACGGAATGAAAGAACAATATAAAAAATTATTATCCAATGGTAATGATATAACTTCTAAGTTTTAAAAAAACAAAAACTGAATCCATTAAAAACAAATTTGTTACGGACTAATTTACGTACTAAATCAATGAAATACATTAAATTATTTTAAACTAAAATAATTTACGAAGTGAAGAAACACTTAAAAATAGGGACTTTCAGAGTTTTATAAATTTTAATAAATCAAATCTATAAAACCCACATACCGCCCCATATTAGGTTATAACATAGCAATATGTTGTAATAAATTTTGCGTAATGGTGTCTAAACACCAAGAAGCCTTTTATTGGGCTTTTTTAGTGTGTATAAATATCTAAAGTAGTAGATATATTACTATGTCCCATAGACTTAGATACATCAGCAATAGGGACACCTTTACGTATCATACGTGTAGCATACCTATGTCTAAACTCATGTTGTGTTAACTCATATAAATTTGCTTTATTACAAGCATTTTTCTTATACCTATCTATGGTAGTAGGTGCAAGAGGTTTAGAACCTCCGAAAACAAAATAATCATAATTACAATTACAGTAATGCATTCTCAATAAAAGTATTCTTAAATACATAAATAAAGTAATTTTAATTGTACATACACTAATTTTTAGGTGTATCTAGTTCGCGTTTTCCCTTACGATGTATATTATGTCTAATGTGAACCTTAAAACTCTCTAAATCACTAAATCTTAATACCATCAATAATAGAAGGATTTAGTTACATATTTGTCATCACTATTGCTTCAGTAACCACTATGATATTTTTAGCAAATACATTTACAAAACCATTAGCCATGGTAATAGTAGAATTAGAAGCACATAACTTTATAGAAGAAGCATCATTTATATCATTAATCATTTTAATTACAAATATTATTATAAAAACTCTAGCAAATAAATTTAATAAAAGATTAATCATAAATTAATAATCCTTACAAAAATACTATCTTCCAAATTAAATAAAATAGCAATTAAATTAGTAGAACCTCTAACAACAAAAATCTTAATAAAAATAAGTAAAATTCCTAAAAATGAGAAAAAACTAAATTTAAAAATATCATTACTAATAGACTTAAAACTAAGAAAATCAAGCAAAA
>JAAVYQ010000022.1 GCA_022791215.1 Bacilli bacterium
CCTTTGTCTTTGCTTTTTATTTTAGTGTTTAGAAAATATATATATATTAGTAATGATATGACGAGTGCTAAGAGTCTTATGTTGTGTGCTTTTTCTTTTCCTTTAGGGTCTTTGTTTGTTAGTTCATCTCTTTCTTTATGGTCAGCATATAGACCACTTAAAGAAATGACTATAAATATTATGAATATATAGTCACTTATTTTTAGGTTTCTAAGTTTTTCTGCTAGTGAGGAGTTCATGTTTAATTTTATGTGTATTTTTAAAATTAACAACTTTTTACTATTTTGTTGTTCATTTATTTTTTTATTGATATAATCTTTTTATCATATAAGAAAGTTCATCATTAAAGAAATACAAGTCTATGACAACTTGTGATTTTATAAAAGAAATTTATTGTTTTATATGAAAAATTTGTAAAATTATAAAAATACGGTTGACTATAGAATGAATGTTTGATATTATTTGTTTAGGGGAAAAGTAAATAATAATAGATAGAAATATACTTAAAATATAGTACCCTAGCGACTAGGGGAAATTGGCCTGTACGTGGTGAAAGTCCAATAAAGCAGGAATCCAAACTCGTGAGAGTTTTGGGGTAAATTATTACGAATGTTTTAATTTACTTTTGTTCTAAGGAGTTTGTGTATGCAAAAGTTTAATGTGGGTTTTAGTAAGTTAGATAGTATTTTTAACGGTCTAGAACTTGGTAGTGTAGTTTTAATCGGTGGTAGAAATAATAGTGGTAAAACTACCATCCTTAATAATTTTATGGTTAGTATGGATGAAATTTATAAATTTGTTTCTTATTATGCACCTATAGAAATTGATCAAAAGATATTTGTTTCCGTTTTGGAGAAGATGGCAATTAATATTTATGATTCTAATATTTATATTACTGATTATCTAGATGGGGTTGAGGATTTAGAAGAGGTTTTAATTGACAATGAACATATTAAGTTTGTTTTTATCGATTATTTGGAACTACTTAATGTGAATAAGTATAGTTGTAAATTGGATTCTGAAACTGTTTTTAAAAGACTTAGAGGGTTGGCTTTACAGTATAATGTTTTGATTTTTGTTAATTCTTTGATTTCTAATAGATTTTTACTTAATGGTCAAAAGGTTACTTTGGATAGTTTTATTGATAAGGAGTTTGCTAAGGATGCTGATGTTATTTTAGGTGTTTGGAAAGATATAGATAATGATAGTGTTATTAATGTTAGTGTGCTTAAGAATAGGTTTGGCAGTGTTGGTAGTGTTAATTTTTTATTGGATGATAAGACTAATAAAATTATAGAATTTACAATTTAATCGTTTTCGTTATGAAATGTGTTAGAAAATGCTTGAATTTCATAAATAAATTGTTTATAATTTATTTAGTTGCTCGCGTGGCGGAATTGGTAGACGCGCACGACTCAAAATCGTGTATAGAAATATGTCAGGGTTCGAGTCCCTGGGCGAGCACCAGTTTTATAAGAAAGAGCGGACTTTTAGTTCGTTTTTTATATAGGTGATTTTATGGCATGTTCTTCTATTCATTTGGCAGTTAGTAAACTGTATTTATTAAAAAATAATACTTCTATTAATGAGTTTGAATTTTTAAAAGGAACTTTGTTTCCTGATACTGTAGAAAATAAGGATGATTCACATTTTACTGATATGAATAGAGGTAAAGATATTATTAGTCATCTTCAAGGTAAAGTGAATCTTCATAATTTTTTGATTAGTCATCCTTCTTTAAGTGATTTTGAACTTGGATGGTTTATGCATTTGATTACTGATTATATGTTTTTTGATGAGTGTTTTTCTAAGGATTATCTTCTTTCTCATAGTTATGAACAGTTTAGATCTGATTTGTATTTTTCTTATGATTGTATCAATCAATACGTTTCAAACAAATATGGTTTAACTAAAGATGATTATACAATTTATTTGAGTGAGCTTTATCCTGGAAAAGATTATCAAGATTGTTTATTTTCTAAAGTTATGTTGGATGATTTTATTGAGAGGGTTAGTTCTATTGATTTTGATTGCTATATTAAGAAATTAATGTTAGTTAAGCATAATATTAAACCATAAATAAAATTTGATATTTTCTCCATTTTCATGATTGCTCCTAATCAGTTGAGGTGCTTTTCTTTTTATACAAAGTTTTTACTTATCTCTATTTAATGAGCATTATTTAATATTTAATGTAATAAAATTTTAGAACTTACTCATTCTTTTTACACATAGAAAAAGAACACTTTTTGTTTATAAGTGCTCTTTTAATTTTCTTTATAATTAGATTTGTATAGTTCTACTTCTTCATCTCTTTTTGGTTTGTTCTTTGCATCTAATTTTGGTAAGTCTTCTTTTGTCGCTAATCCAAAGTAATCTAGAAATTCGTTTGTGGTCTTATATAAATTTGGTTTGCCTATCGAATCTTCTTTTCCACATTCTTTTATGAATCCTCTTGCTAAGAGTTTTCTTACAATTTGTATGCTTGAAACTCCTCTTATTTCATCTACTTTTATTCTAGTTATGGGTTCGTTGTATGCTATTATTGCTAATGTTTCTAAACTAGCATTACTTAAATTGAAGACTCTTGAATTGGTTACTAATTTTTCATAATATTTTTTGTGTTCACTTTTGGTAGTAAGTTTAAATGTGTTTCCTAAGAATGATATTCTAAGGCCTCTTTCTGCTTTTTCATAGTCTTTTCTCAACGCAGTAAGATGTTCCTTCACTTCGTTTTCACTTATTTCTAATATTTCACTTAGTTCTTTTATTGTTATTCCTTCGTCGCCTACTACAAATAGTATTCCTTCTGTTACACTTTTTAAATCCATTTTAATCAACTCTTTCAAGTATTATTGTGCCAAAGTTTGTATCTTGGCTAAGTAGTATTTCTTTGTTTTTTGCCATTTCCAATATACTTAAGAATGTTACTACTACATATTCTTTTGTTATTTCTTCAAATAAATTTAGAAAATCTATTCGCTTTTCTTTTTTTAATATATCTCTTATTTTAACAACTCTATCGGCTACTGACAACTCTTTTTTTGTTATTTTTGTGTTTAGTGGTTTTGAATATTCTTTTCTTTCTAATAATTTTTGTAGCGCATTTAGTAAATCATATGCAGTTACTGATCCGTCGTTTTCTACTTTTTCTTCTGTGTAATTTTCTTTCTTTTCTGGTGGTTTAGTGTAAAAACTTCCTCTATTTTCTTCTAGTGTTCTAAATGAATTTACACTTTCTTTATATTTTTTGTATTCTATTAATCTTCTTTTTAATTCTTCTTCTGGATCTATTTCTAATTCTTCTGTTTCTTCTTTAGGTGGTTTTGGTAGTAAGTATCTACTTTTCATTTCTATTAGTTCTGCTGCAGTTACTAGATATTCACTTGCTATGTCTAGATTTAATTCTTCCATTGTTTTTATGTAGTTTATGTATTGTTCTGTTATTTCTATTAAACTTAATTCACTTATGTCCATTTCTGATTTTTTTACTAGATGTAGTAATAAGTCTAATGGTCCTTCAAAATCCCCGATTAAAAACTTGTTCATTATTCACACACCCAGCCATTGTATGCTTCTTCTAATTTTACATTTCTATAAATGCTTCCATGTGTATGTAATGGTTCATAATTACTTTTTTCGGCATTAAATGTTTCTAGTTCTATAGTATATTCTATAGAGTTTTCATTAGAAGATAAATCTTTTACATTGGTTTTGTCTATCATTTTACTCTCTGTTTCTATTTGTTTTGTAAATGGATTTTTTTCTTCAGTATCACTTTCTATTTCTACTTTTTTTGATACTTTATAATTTAATAATCCTAACTCACTAAAGTTATATGTTACTTTTTCTTTTAGTGTATATTCTCCTTGAGTTGTCTGTTTTGTACATGCAAGTGAGTTTGTTGCTTTTCCCCACTCTTCTTCTTTTATTATTATTACTTTGGCATATTTTGCATCTTTGTATGTGTCTTCTAATACTTTGAAATTATAGGATTTTGGTACTTTTCTTTCTAGTTTAGTGTCACTTTGGAATTTTGTTCTATATATAATTGCTTTTTTTGAGTTATATAGTTCAATATATATATTGTATTTGTTTACTTCTTTTACTTCTGTTTCTGGTAAGTATACTACACTTATTTCATTATTTGTTCTTTTTTTAAAATTGTAAAATTTTATCTTTTTTGCTGTTATTGAACCTTCTTCTTTTCCTATTTCTAACATTCCATCTACTGTCTTATTTTCTATTATTTCGTTTACTGTTTCTGTATAAGAAAATATTGAACTATGTTTGAACCAACTTGTTATTTTGGGTAATGCTAGTGCAAATAACAATATTACAACAAGTATTATTATTATAGTGCGATTTTCTTTCTTTTCTTCTTGAGATATTTTCGGTTTTTTTTCTTCTAAGTCTAATACTTCTATTCCATCTATTGTTTTTGGCTCTTGTGTGTATTCTTCTTTTTTTGGTTTTTTCTTTAAAAAGTTAGGTATTTTCATTTATTTTCTTATCTCCTTTATTATTTTATATTAGAATTATATCATAAAATATCTTGTTTTCTCAATATTTAAAAAGTAAAATCGCCATAAATAGTTATGTAATTATGTGTGATACTTTGTTATATCAAGTTAATAATTATAAAAAAGAAAAAATAATAATATTTGATATAATTTTTTGATATTTCTATAATTTAAAAAACCTTCATTAAAAAGGCTTTAATTAAAAAAACTTTTGTTCAAAATTGCTCAAAAGTTTTACTTTTTTATTTAATGTCTAGGCTTTGTACATACCGCTACTAGAAAAGCCATAATTATACTGATTGTTACTCCTACTTGTCCTAACGTAAATATCCCTTTTATTAATCCAGTGAAGCCTGCTTCTTTAAATCCTTCATAGGCACCTTTAAATAGTAAGTGTCCAAAATTAGTTATTGGTACTGTTGCTCCAGTTCCTCCCCATTCTATTAGTATTTCATATAAGCCAAAGAATGAAAGAACTGCTCCAATTATTACTAGTAATGTGTTAAGATGTCCTGGTGTAAATGTTGTGTTTTCTAAAATTATTTGTCCGATCGCACATATTATTCCACATATTATAAAAGCATTTATATATATCATTTTAGTACCTCCAAACTTACTGCATGGGAGATTGATGGAATGCTTTCTCCAAGGTTACAACTTGTTTTTGAGTGTAGAGATCCAGTACCTACAATCAATATTTTTTTATAGTTGCCTTTTAGTATTTTTTCAAATAGAATTAATGGCAAACATATTGGGCCACTTCCTCCTGCGATTTTGTCTAAATTATTTTCGTTAAAAAGTAAGGATCCAGCATCATTTATGTTATTAACTTCTATTTTGTATTGCTTTTTTAAATATTCTTTTAGTATTTCTACTCCATATATTCCTAAATCTCCTGTTAGTATTATGTCATAATAGTCTGCACCTCTTTTGGTATCTTTTAAATGTTCATATATTGTTTTTGCAGCAGAGGGTGCCATGCAAGCTCCAAAGTTGTTTGAATCTGTGTATCCTAAATCTACTATGGATCCAATAGTTCCGTATTCAATTCGTATGTTACTAGGTGTTTTTGTTATGAGTGTACTTACACTCCCTGTTGCTGTAAATGTGTTTACTTTTTTTCTTAATGCTCCATATTCTATCGGAAATCTAAATTGTTTTTCACTAGCAAGATTGTGTGCACTTGTGTTTATTATAACGTTATTAACTTTGTTGTCTAGTAAGTTTGATGCTGTTATTAGTCCTTGTGTAAATGTTGAACATGCACTGTAAATTCCTAGAAATGGAATATTTATTTTTCTTGCTGCAAAACTTGAAGCAAATAGTTGACTTTGTAAGTCTCCACTTACTAAAACATCTATATTTTCAATTGTTAATTTTTCTTTTTTTAAAAGACCTTTTATTGTCTTTTCTTGAAAACTTGCTTCTGCTTGTTCAACACTTTTTTCTCCATTATAATAGTCATTTAAAATGATATCAGTTTTTATTTCTATTTCGTGTTCGTTTCTTCCAATTAGTGTGCAACTATTTTTTAGGTATGCATTTTTAAATTCTAGTGTCATTTTATCACCCCTTTTATTAGCGCTAGAAAGAATGCGATGACTATGCCATAAATTATTATACTTCCTGCTAGTTTAAACATATTTGAGCCAATTCCTTTGATCGGTCCTTCACTTTTATGATCCATAGCTGCACTTGTCATGGCATGTGCAAATCCTGTTGTTGGCACTATTAATCCGCATTTTGCAAATGATACGACTTTGTCAAAGAATCCTAAGCCTGTAAATATACTTGATACTACTATTAGCATTATCGTAGTATACATAGATGCGTCTTCAAGTTTTATTCCTATTTCTTTATTTAAAAATATACAAAATGCTTGGCATATTACTCCCACTATTCCGCCTATTATGAATGATGTAAATACATTTTTAAATTTGTCTTCTTTTCCACTATTTTTATTTACTATTTTTTTATATTCTTCTAATTTCAAATCAACTCACCTATTTTTATTATGAGTCATTGTATTTTTTTTATGCAAATTAAAAGTAAATCATTTGTAATGATTTACTAGTTATTTAAGCCGCTATGTTAGTTTTTATTTTTTTAAGTATTTTTTGTTCACTTCTGGATACTTGTACTTGACTCATGTTTAAGTAGTTTGCTATTTCACTCTGTGTGTAATCTCCAAAATATCTTAGTTCTATTATTCTTCTTTCTTCTTCTGATAAGTTTTCTAATTCTGCTTTTAAGTCTAATAGCGTGTCTATTTGGTCTGTTTTGTCTATTCCTGTTACTTGTTCTAATGTAAAGTCATCTTCTGATAAACTACTTTCTAAACTAGTAGTGAATTCACATTTTCTTATAGCATCTACTACTAATGAGGAATTTACTCCCATAAAGTTACATGTTTCTTCTAGTGTTGGATATCTATTTAATTTGTTTGTAAGATATTCTTGTGCTTTTTCATAGGCTTGATATAGTTTCATGGTTTCGTTTCCAACTTTTATGTTTCTATCATTTTTTACATAGGATACTATTTCTCCTAATATATATTTGAATGCATATGTAGAAAATTTTGTGTTAGAGTTAGGGTCGTAGTTTTTTCTGGCTTTGTCTAGTCCTTTTACTCCTTCTTGAAATAAATCTTCTATGTCATAGTATTTACTATATTTTGATGCTATTTTATATATTAGTTTTGCATTTTCTTTGATTAATTTTATGTCCATCATATTTTTATCATCCCCAGTGCTTTTAATTCGTTATCGTATTCATAAAAACTATTTTCATAATTGTTTTCTTTAATTGTGTTTTTTACTTTGTTGTTAGTTAGATTACATAGCGCTCCTTTACCATGAAAGTTGTAGATTATGTCATTTAATTCTTTTAACGCGTCTACACCTTTTTCATCTACTTCATATACTCCGTCTAAATTGACTACGATGTATTTTAATTTATTTATTAGTACTATAGATAATACTTCGTTATCAAATTTTTCTTTCGTTCTTTTATTTAAGATTCCATCTAGTCTTATAAATAGAATCCCTTTTTTAAATTCCATTTTTATTTTTAGCATATTTTTGACCTCGTTATTAATATAATATATTTTTTTCTTTGATGTTATGTTTTCGACAAAACTAGATGTTTATTTCGTTCGACATTTTTTTAGTTTTTTTGCAAATAGTATTATTGTTAATGCAATTACTAGAATGCTAAATATAGTTATAAATGTTAAATATTTTGAACTTTTGTTATTAGTTTTTTCTTTTGTCACCATTGCTATTGGTGTTTTGTTTTTTTCTATTGGTTTTTGTATTTGTTCTACTTTTTCTTCTGTAATAGGTTCATTATCTTCTTTTGGTTTTTCTTCTAGTTCTATTCTATTAGTATTGTTATATGCTGTTTCTCCTGCTATTGAACATTCTTTTTCGATTTCTTCTATCAATGGGCACTCTTTTATAGATTCTTTTATTATAAAGTCATTTTCGTCTTTTAAGTATTTTTCATTTGTTAAATCTTCATGGTATCCTGGAACATATTCTTTTGTTTTTTTATAACATTTATACAATTTATCTCTATATTTATATCCTTTAGTTTCTATTTCGAATGGTTTTGTTAAGCAATTTTCTTTTTTTATTGTTATTTCTGTTATGCATTTTTGATCATCATTACATTCTGTTTGAACTTCTTCTTCATAGTCTGAATATGCATTATTAAGAAATCCTTGTATTATATATGCAAAGAAATGCATATATGTAAATTCTTCATTTTTTTCATGATGTATACGTATTTTAGTGTTAAATATATCTGTTACTTCTTCTAATTCAATTTCTAATATGTCTTGTGTAACTAAATTTATATATTTGTCATGCTTTTCATCATTTAATATTTTTGTTTCTTGATTATTTATCGTATCTTGTAATATCTTATAATCGATTTTTTCATTTTTTGTATTTAAAAATTCTAGTTCATATATTTTAACTCCATACATTGGAAAGTATTTAAATTCTAAATACTTTGAGTGGTCCCTTGGTATATTTATGTTTATCTTTGTTTCTTCTATTTCTCTATATTTTTTTGCATCTGGTTTTAATGTTGTATATTGCCATTCAGTTGTTATATATGTATTTTCATCAAAATATTCACAAACATTTTCAACTTCACTTCTATATATTATGTCTTTTTCTATTTCTTTGTACCATTTATAAGCTACCTCCTTTTCTTCTGCTTTTACTATTATTATTGGTATTAAACTAATTAATAGTATCATTATTTTTAATTTCTTTTTCATAGTCCTCCTTTCTAGAGAGTTTGTATCCCCCTCTACTTACTATATTCGACGTTAATATATTAAAACGCTTTTATTTTTTTGTTTACATTTGTTTTTTACATATGTTTTCGTAAAGTTATTTACATTTTCTTTTTAATATAAACTATTAAATTAAGCATTTTTTTATTTATTACATAAATTAAATTAGAAAGGAGATAAATAATGAATAATAATTCTTATCAAAGAGCATTATGTAAGGTTGAACAATTTCAAAGAAATAATGTAAGCAGCGGATGTTGTTGTTGCTTTGGTGCTACCGGTGCTACTGGAGCAACTGGGCCTTCTGCAGTTACTATAACTATAGGCGATACCGTAACTGGAGCACCTGGAACTAATGCTGTTGTTACTAATACTGGAACAGCAGAAAATGCAATTTTAAATTTCACTATTCCTAGAGGCGCTACTGGAAATACTGGCGCAACTGGTCCGACTGGCGCTACTGGTGCTACCGGTCCAATGGGTCCACAAGGACCTCAGGGACCTCAAGGTGTAACTGGTCCGACTGGTATTACTGGACCGACTGGACCTCAAGGGCCTACCGGAAATACTGGAGCAACAGGACCTTCAGGGGTGACTGGACCTCAAGGAATCCAAGGTTTACAAGGGCCTCAAGGAGAACAAGGAGCGACTGGAGCACAAGGCATTCAAGGAATTCAAGGACCAACTGGACCTCAAGGAGCCACTGGAGCTACTGGTAGTCAGGGAGTTCAAGGAATTCAAGGACCACAAGGCCCTACTGGACCTATTGGACCTCAAGGAATCCAAGGATTACAAGGCCCTCAAGGAACTACTGGAGCAACTGGAACTGCGGGTGTAACTGGTCCGACTGGGCCTCAAGGTTTACAAGGTATCCAAGGTCCTACTGGGGCTACAGGACCTACTGGCGTAACTGGTCCGACTGGGCCTCAAGGAGAACAAGGTATCCAAGGTCCTACTGGGGCTACAGGACCTACTGGATCAGATGGAGAAACACCAACATTAGCAATAGGAACAGTTACAACAGGAGCGCCTGGCACAGCTGCTACAGCTTCAATTACTGGAACAGCACCAAATTATATTCTTAATCTAACTATACCACAAGGTCCAACGGGTAATGCACCAGCTTTAGCAGCAGGACCTGTAGTTACTGGCGAACCAGGTACTGATGCAGAGGTAACTGTCACACCAAATTAATTTTTAGAAAGGAATGTATATTATGAACGAGAATCCAAGTGGATATATTATTGATTTTACTATACCACAAGGGCCTACTGGGCCCACTGGAGAACAAGGTTTGCAAGGCGTTGCAGGGCCTACAGGTAGTCAAGGAGAGACAGGAGCAACAGGTGCTACTGGTGCTGCTCCAACATTAACAATCGGAACAGTAACTACTGGAGCACCTGGTACAAATGCTACTGTTACTATTACACCTGTAGAGAATAATTAGATTATTGAAAGGAGATATTAATGAATCCAGATAGTTATTTAATAAATTTTACTATACCTAGAGGAGCAACTGGAGCAACTGGGCCTTCTAATGGTTTAAATGCTTATGGTGGTAAATACAATAATACTTCACAAACTTTAAATATAGCATTAGGAACTCAAACTCAAATACCTTTATCTACTTCTATGCCAAATTTAAATACTACTTATGCAACCGCAAATAGTATCACAGTAGGACAAGCTGGAACGTATGAAATAAATTATTTTAGTAATGTATCTGCAGCAGTTGCTACTACTTTAACACAAGCAGTTAGAATTAATGGTTCTAATATTGCAAGTACTGTTTTATCAAGAGTTTTATCGGTAGGAATAGGTTCAATTTATAGCGGTAGTGTAATTGTTACTTTAGCTGCAGGAGATGTTATAGATATGGCTTTATCGGCTTTATTAGCAGTAGGCGTTACTTTAGGAACAGGAGTAAATGCTTCTTTAACAGTAAAAAAATTAAATTAAAATTAAGGAAACTATCAAAGTTGGTAGTTTCTTTATTTTCTAATACTTTTTCTTATTCTTGCTTCTTGTAGATTTTCATTTGCTTTCAAATTTTTCACAATTACTCTATTACATAAGGTTTCTTTTGAACTATAATAATCACTATCCTATTAATTATTTTATTAAAGTTTTAGCAAGTTGCTTGACATGTGTAACAATTACACTTATAATTAATATAGGTGAAAATATATGAAACTAAAAGATTTTGTTTTTGTTCTTAATAGCTTTAAATGCAATAAAAATTGTCCTTATTGTATTGCGAAAATGAATAATAATTATATTGAGAATCTAAATGATGAAATTAAAAATTTAGAAAAAGATATCTTAGAATATCAAAGTAAAAATATTAAATTTGAACATTTTATACTTTCTGGTAATGGAGAAACATCATTATATGATTTAAAAGTTTTAAATAAAATTAAAAATATTGTGGAAGACTCAAAAATATTTGATGATTATAGAATTCAAACTTCTGGTAATTTGTTCTTAGAAGATGAAAAACTAGAATTATTTGAAAATTGGATTAAAGAAATTACTGTAGTTTCTGATAATCCAAGTTAAGATAAGAAATTTTATAAATATAAAAGAGATTATTTGAACTCTAGTAATTATTTGAATTCTACTAGAATTAGAGTAAATATCGTTTTGCTTAAGTATAATTTTAATAGGTTAAATAAAATAATAAATTATTATACTCTACAAAATAATGTTGAAACAATAGCACTTAAAATTTTGGATAATTCTTTTTGTGCGTTTATAATAGAAGTATAACAAATTTAACAAACTAGCAAGAAGATATATGATAGAACAAAAGCTAGAACTAAATTTGTTGGTAAAAAGGAAATAAACGCACAGTGTAGGTTTGTCAAACCCA